>DASQFG010000442.1:0-3262 GCA_035633315.1 Nakamurella sp.
GTGCGGGTGTAGATGCGGGTGAGCCGGACGGACATGTACCGAACCCTATTAGAGTTCCTCGGGTGGAACGCTTTCTGGTCACCGGCGGAGCCCGGCTCGCCGGGACCGTGCAGGTCGCAGGGGCCAAGAACAGCGTGCTGAAGCTGATGGCCGCGGCCCTGCTGGCCGAGGGCACCACCGTGATCACGAATTGCCCGGAGATCCTGGATGTCCCGCTGATGGCCGACGTGCTCCGCGGTCTCGGCTGCGAGGTCGAGACCGGTGGCGAGTTCGTGTCGATCACCACTCCGGCAGAGTTGTCCTTCCACGCTGACTTCCCCGCGGTCGGCCGGTTGCGGGCCTCGGTGTGCGTGCTGGGCCCGCTGATGGGTCGATGTCGTCAGGCCAGGGTGGCGCTGCCCGGCGGTGACGCCATCGGATCCCGGCCGCTGGACATGCACCAGTCGGGACTGCGCGCCCTTGGTGCCGACATGGGCATCGAGCACGGCCGGGTGGTCGGGCGAGCGGACAAGCTGCGCGGTGCGTGGATCGGCCTGGACTTCCCGAGTGTGGGTGCCACCGAGAACATCCTGATGGCCGCATCGCTCGCCGAGGGCAACACGGTGATCGACAACGCGGCCAGGGAGCCGGAGATCATCGACCTGGCCGTGATGCTCGGCCAGATGGGCGCCCGGATCGAGGGCGCCGGGACGGCCACGATCACCATCGACGGGGTCGACAGACTCCATCCGACCCGGCACCGCACCGTGGGCGACCGGGTCGTCGGCGGCACCTGGGCCTACGCCGCGGCCATCACCAGGGGTTCGGTGCGGGTGGAGGGCGTCGAACCGGTCTACCTGACCGCGCCGCTGGAGCGGCTCATCCGGGCAGGTGCGCTGGTCGAGCCGGAGGACGACGCGGTCACCGTCACCATGCCGGAGCGCCCGAAGGCGGTGGATTTCATCACCATGCCCTACCCGGGATTCCCCACCGATCTGCAACCGATGGCGCTGGCGCTGGCCGCTGTTGCCGACGGCAATTCGCTGATCACCGAGAACGTCTTCGAAGCCAGGTTCCGGTTCGTCGACGAGCTGATCCGGATGGGTGCGGACGCCAGGACCGACGGCCACCACGCCGCGATCCGGGGTCGCGAGCAGCTGTCCAGCGCGCCGGTCTGGTCGACGGACATCCGTGCCGGTGCCGGGCTGGTGCTGGCCGGGCTGGCCGCCGAGGGCGTCACCGAGGTGCACGAGGTGATGCACATCGACCGCGGCTACCCGCATTTCGTCGAGAATCTGCAGAAGCTCGGCGGGCAGATCCAGCGGGTCGGTGAGCCCGAGGACCTGCTGCACGGCTGACGGCGGGCCGACGGCGGGTCGGGCTGGCGGGCCGGCGCCGGTCTGGCGGCAACCCGGCGCCGGTACAGTCACCCCCGTGCGCCTCGTGCTGGCTCGGTGTTCGGTGGACTACGTCGGTCGGCTCACCGCGCACCTGCCGCCGGCGACCAGGCTGCTGATGGTGAAGGCCGACAACTCGGTACTGGTGCATTCCGACGGTGGGTCGTACAAGCCGCTGAACTGGATGTCGCCGCCGTGCTGGCTGGTCGAGGAGCCACACCGCTGGGTGGTGGAGAACAAGGCCGGCGAACGGCTGCTGATCACCATCGACGAGGTGCTGCACGATTCCCGGCACGACCTCGGGGTCGATCCCGGCCTGGTCAAGGACGGTGTGGAGGCCCACTTGCAGGTGCTGCTGGCCCAGCACGTGGCAACGCTGGGGGAGGGCTGGGCGCTGGTGCGCCGGGAGTACCCGACGCCGATCGGGCCGGTCGACCTGATGTGCCGGGACGCGGACGGCGCATCGGTGGCGGTGGAGATCAAACGCCGCGGCGAGATCGACGGGGTCGAGCAGCTGACCAGGTATCTGGAGCTGCTGAACCGGGATCCGTTGCTGGCGCCGGTGACCGGGATCTTCGCGGCCCAGCAGATCAGGCCGCAGGCCCGCACGCTGGCCCAGGACCGGGGCATCAGGTGCGTGGTGCTGGACTACGACCTGCTGCGCGGGCTCGATTCGCCCGACTTCCGGCTGTTCTGATCGGGGTGTGCCGGCTCGTTGCAGCCGGTCGCTGCCGGTGCTGTTCGCCCACGGCGCACCAGGGGTGGCCCGGGCCACCGGCGGCGCTGCACTAGCCTGGAGCGCGGTGTCCACGGCGCGTGGCCACGAGAACGGTGAATGAGACGACGGAGGTCTGGCGTGGACGTCAAGATCGGTGTGACGGACACCGGGCGCGAGCTGGTGGTCAGTTCCCCCTCGAATCCCGATGAGATCGAGGCACAGATCTCCGAGTCGCTGAAGAACCCGCAGGGCACGCTGGTGCTGGTCGATGACAAGGGCCGCCGGGTGATCGTGCCGACCGCCAAGATCGCCTATGTGGACATCGCCCCGGCCGACACCCGTCGGGTGGGCTTCGGTTCCCGCTGACCGCTCCATCCGGCCGCTAGATCCTGCGAAGGCCGGCGCGCTCCGGCTCGGGGTTCTCTGCGAGCTTCAGGCCGTTCCGGACGGATGCGATCCGGGCGGATGTGCGCCCCGCTCAGGGCTGATCCTGGCGCGGGAACCGGGAGATCCCGCGCCACATCAGAGTGGACAGCAGCTCGATCGCCTCTGGGCGCGAAACATGCGGTGACTGCTGCAACCAATAGCGGGCGCTGACCTGCGACAACCCCACCATCCCGGACGCGAGCAGCCGGGCGCGTTCGACGTCAACGCCGGTGTCAGCGGTGATGGTGTCGGTGATCGCGGAGATGCAGTCGTCGGTGGCCCGTTCGACAATGCGCTCCACCTCTAGTTGCCCGCGCAGATCCGATTCGAAGATGAGCCGGTAGGCCTGCCCGTTGTCCGCCACGAACGTGAAGTACGCAGCGACGGCGTTGTCGACCCGCTCGTGGTTGTCCGTGGTCGCGCTGAGCGCCACCCGCACCAGCCGCACCATCTCGTCCGCCGACTCGTTCAGCAGGGCGAGGTACAGCTCGAGCTTGGACGGGAAGTGCTGGTAGAGAACGGGTTTGCTGACTCCCGCGCGGTCGGCGATGTCGTCCATGGCTGCGGCGTGATATCCCTGTGTGACGAACGCGGACTTGGCCGCCGACATCAGCTGGACACGTCGCGCCGATCGGGACAGCCGTGGGGTGACCCGCGCTGTGGTGTCTGCCATGAAGCCAGGGGTCCTTTCTCGGGCGCCGGGGCCTCACGCCACCTCGAATGACTATTCTCGTTTGTCCGG
>DASQFG010000443.1:0-1738 GCA_035633315.1 Nakamurella sp.
GGGTGAGGTCGGCCACATGCGCTGAGCGGCGTTCATCGCGGAACGCTCATGGGCTCTCGGAAGATCAACGCTTGCGGCCTTTCCATGCTGCTCCACGACGTCAAACGGCCGGGGACGTTGATCAACCGATGGTTCCGCACGACAGTAGGCGAGGTCATCGGCGTCACTGTGTGGCGGTGCGGTCTCCCGCGCTGTGACGGGGAGGAGCGGTACCAACAGTAGTCCGCCGGGCACACCCGGTGAGCCTGCTCACCGCGCCGTACGCTGGCCGGGTGCCGATGCCAGCCGATCCCGCGGTTCACGAGGTCGACCGGACCTTTCTCGACCTGCCGTTGCGACCGCTGGCCGCGGCGGCGCTGGCCGCCGCGACCGCGGCCGGGGCCTCGTTCGCCGATTTCCGTTTCGAACGACTGCAGACGCAGTCGATCGGCATCCGGGACACCGACGTGCAGTCCACCAACGACGCCGTGACGACCGGCTACGCGGTCAGGGTGATCGTCGACGGGACCTGGGGTTTCGCCGCGTCGATCATCCCGACCCCGGACGAGGCGGCGGCGACCGCCCGGCAGGCGGTCGCGGTGGCCAGGGCGCTGACCGGGGTGGTGGCCGAACGGGTCGAGCGGGCGGACGAACCCGTGTACCCCGACGCGCACTGGGTCAGCAGTTACGTCATCGACCCGTTCACTGTCGCCGTGCAGGACAAGATCGCGTTGCTGCTCGATCGGTCCGCACGGCTGCTGGCCGGCGACGGGGTCGCTCACACCTCGGCGGGGCTGTTCCAGGTGAAGGAGAACAAGTTCTACGCTGACACCGCCGGCACGACCACCACGCAGCAGCGCGTCCGGCTGGAACCCTCGCTCACCGCGACCGCGGTCGACGCGGCGTCCGGCGTGTTCGAGACGATGTCGACGTTGAGCCCGCCGGTGGGCCGCGGCTACGAGTACCTGACCGACGGAACCTGGGACTTCGATGCCGAGATCGGTGTCATCGCCGGCACTCTCGCCGAGAAGATCAAGGCGCCGTCGATCGGTGCCGGCCGTTACGACCTGGTCGTCGATCCGACGAACCTGTGGCTGACGATCCATGAGTCGATCGGCCACGCGACCGAGTACGACCGCGCGATCGGGTACGAGGCCGCTTACGCCGGAACTTCTTTCGCGACGCCGGACAAGCTCGGAAGCCTCGTCTACGGCTCGCCGGTGATGAACGTCGTCGGTGATCGCACCGCCGAAAACGGACTGGCCACCATCGGCTACGACGACGACGGGGTGGCCGGCCAGTCCTGGAACCTGGTGACCGGCGGCGTTCTCACCGGCTATCAGCTCGACCGGGTGTTTGCCCGCCGGCTCGGCCTCGACCGCTCGAACGGCTGCGCGCACGCCGATTCGCCGGCGCATGTGCCGATCCAGCGGATGGCCAACGTCAGCCTGCAGCCCGCGCCGGACGGCGGCTCGACCGCGGACCTGATCGCCGGCATCGATGACGGCCTTTATGTGGTCGGCGACAAATCGTGGTCGATAGACATGCAGCGCTACAACTTTCAGTTCACCGGTCAGCGGTTCTACCGGATCCGGGGCGGTGAACTTGCCGGGCAGGTCCGGGATGTCGCCTACCAGGCGACCACCACCGACTTCTGGGGAGCGATGGACGCCGTCGGCGGTCCGCACACCTACCTGCTGGGCGGCGCTTTCAATTGCGGCAAGGGACAACCGGGTCAGGTCGCGGCCGTCTCGCACGG
>DASQFG010000444.1:0-15735 GCA_035633315.1 Nakamurella sp.
CCGCACGGCCTCCTCGGAGAACCAGCGGAAGAACTCGGCGCCGTAGGTCACCTCACCGCGCGCCTCGGCCAGCGGCTTGCCCATTTCCAGGGTCATCACCAGCGCGATGTCCTCGGAGCGCTCGATGAGCAATTCGAAGGCCCGGCGCAGGATCTCGCCGCGCCCGCGGGGGTCGGTCGCGGCCCAGTCGGCCTGCGCGGCGACCGCCGCGTCCAGCGCGGCGATACCGTCCGCGGGGGAGGCGTCAGCGACCTCGGCGATCACCTCGCCGGTGGAGGGATCCTCGACCGGCACGGTCTTCTCTGTGGAGATCCACTTCCCGCCGATCAACAGCCCCTTGGGGACCGCGTTCAGTACCCGCGTCACCTGCTCCGACGTCACAGCCATGATTTCTCCTCGGGTGAAAGTTGCAGTTGTGGTGCGGCCCAGGCGGATTGGGTTACGACGCCAGCGTGTCGAAGGCCTGCTCGATCACGTCCAGACCCTCGGACAGCAGCGCGTGGCCGATCACCAGCGGCGGCAGGAAACGCAGCACGTTGCCGTAAGTACCCGCGGTCAGCACGACCACACCGGCCGCGTGGCAGGCCTTGGCGATCTGCCCGGTCAGCGCGGCGTCCGGGTCGGTGGTGCCGGGCTTGACCAGCTCCACGGCGACCATCGCGCCGCGGCCGCGGATGTCGCCGATCGCCGCGTGCCGGGACTGCATGGCGCGCAGCCGCTCGAACATGATCGTCTCGATATCTCTTGCGGCACCTGCCAGATCGAGCTCCCGCATGGTCTGGATCGACGCCAGTGCCGCCGCGCAGGCGACCGGGTTGCCGCCGTAGGTGCCGCCGAGCCCGCCGGTGTGCACGGTGTCCATCAGGGCGGCGCGGCCGGTGACGGCGGCCAGCGGCAGCCCGCCGGCGATGCCCTTGGCCGTGGTGACCAGGTCGGGGACGACGTTCTCGTGCTCGCTGGCGAACCAGGCGCCGGTCCGGCAGAAGCCGGTCTGGATCTCGTCGGCGATGAGCAGGGCGCCGTTCGCGGTGCACCAGGAAGCGATGGCCGGCAGGAAGCCGGGCGCCGGGACGATGAAACCGCCCTCACCCTGCACCGGCTCGATCAGCACCGCGGCCACATTCTTGGCACCGACCTGGGTGGTGATGACGTCGATCGAGCGCTTCGCGGCCTGCTCGCCGGTGATGTCGCCGTCCCGGAACGGGTAGGACATCGGCACCCGGTAGACCTCGCCGGCGAACGGGCCGAAGCCGTCCTTGTAGGGCATGTTCTTCGCGGTCAGCGCCATGGTCAGGTTGGTGCGCCCGTGGTAGGCGTGGTCGAAGGCGACGATCGCCGTCCGGCCGGTGGCGTGCCGTGCGACCTTGACGGCGTTCTCCACGGCCTCGGAGCCCGAGTTGAACAGCGCCGACTTCTTCGCGTGGCTGCCGGGGGTGACGGCGGCCAGCTCCTCGCAGACCTGCACGTAGCCCTCGTAGGCGGTGATCATGAAACAGGTGTGGGTGAACGCGGCGACCTGATCCTGCACGGCCTGCACCACCCGGGGCGCGGAGTTGCCGACGCTGGTCACGGCGATCCCGGAGCCGAGGTCGATGAGCGAGTTGCCGTCGACGTCCACCAGCACGCCACCGCCGGCGCGCTCGATGAAGACCGGGAACATCGCGCTCACTCCGGCCGACACCGCGGCCTGCCGCCGCGCGAACAGCTCCTTGGAGCGCGGTCCGGGCAGTTCGGTGACGAGGCGGCGTTCCTGGACCAGGTCCTGTGTCGCGGCGATGGTCATGGGTGGCAACTCCCGTCTGAGAAAGCGGTGATGGGTCAAGCATCGTCGGATCAGCCGGTCCGTGCTGGTCCGGGCACGGCGGTTCACCGGGCGAGAGCTCCAGCCTCCCTGATCGGACCCGTGCGGCGTAGTGGCCGATTTGGCCCATTAGTCTGAGCAACATGTACATCCTGGCACTCGTGACGCCGGTCGTCTCATGTCGCTGACCCTGCGCGATCTTGTCGCGGTGCCGGAACTCAACCTGCGACTGCGCACGGCGGGACCCGATCTGGACCGGGCCGTCACCTGGGTGCATGTCAGCGAACTTCTCGACCCGACCCCGTTCCTCACCGGCGGTGAGCTGCTGCTGACCACCGGTCTCGCGTTCGGCGCCGACACCGTCCGGGCCGCCGACGACGGGCCGCCCGGCTATGTGGAACGGCTGTGGTCGGCCGGGGTGGTCGGCCTCGGATTCGGTACCGGGCTCAGCCACGAAGAGGTGCCCACCGAATTGCTGGCGACCGCCCGTCGTCGTGGGCTGCCGGTGGTCGAGGTGCCGCGCCGGACGCCGTTCATCGCGATCAGCCGGGCGGTCTCCAACGCCATCGCCGCTGACGAGTACGCCGCTGTGACAAGGACTTTCGCCGCGCAGCAGGCGCTGACCAGGGCCGCGCTGGCACCGTCAGGACCCGGCCAGCTGGTGCGGCTGCTCGCCCAGCAGCTAGGCGGCTGGGTGGCGCTGATTGATGCCCGGGGTGCGCCGGTGGCGAGTCACCCCCGGGCCCCCCGGGCCCGGCTGGAGGCGTTGGCGCCGGAGATCGCGCCGCTGCGCGGCCATCGGGGGGCGGTCAGCTCGGCCTTCCCGATCGGCGAGGACACGGTCAGCGTGCAACCGGTCGGCTCGGGCCAACGGCGCCGGGCATTCCTGGCCGTGGGTCGGCCTGGGGCACTCTCTGTTGCTGATCGACACCTGGTCAACGCGGCCGTGCTGTTGTTGACGATCAGGCTGGAGCAGTCCACCGGTGGGGACCGCGGTGCCGCCGGATTGCGATCAGCACTGGTCAGGCTGCTGCTGGCCGGGGAGGTCGAGCTGATGCGACCGATCGCGATCGACATCGGCGAGCAGCTGCCGCCGTCCCCGCTGGTCGTGCTCGTGGTGCTGGCCGCGCACGGCCGACCCGACGCGAGTGCGCTGGAGGAGCGCGCCGGCGGCCGGTCGTCAAGCTGGCTGGCCGGGGAAGTCGACGACGCACTGGTGATCGTCGCCGGCGCCGAAGATCCGGGCGCACACGACTTGGCGGCCGAATTGGCGCGGGGACCCGGCCAGTCCGTTGGTGTCTCGCGGGCCGCCGACTACCCCGGCCTGGCTGCCGCCCACCGCCAGGCCGTCCAGGCCGCCGAGTTCGGCCGCCGCACGGGCAGCGGCGTCACCCGGTTCACCGACATCGGGGCGCAGGGCGTGGCCGGTCTCATCGACCCGGCGGCCGGCCGGGCGTTCGCCGATTCGCTGCTGGGTGGCCTGATCGAGCACGACCGCACCGGCCGGGGTGACCTGCTGGCCTCGCTGCGGGTCTGGCTGGCGCACCTGGGGCAGTGGGATCCGGCGGCGGCCGAGTTGGGCATCCACCGGCACACCCTGCGGAACCGGATCAACACCGCCGAGAACATCCTGGGCCGGAGCATGGATTCGCCAGGAACGCGCAGCGAGCTGTGGTTGGCCCTGCACATGCTCGAACGCCGTCAGTGACGCAGCAGTGTCTCGACCAGCGTCGCGGAGGTCCAGCGTTCCCAATGGTCCGGAGTCCAGCCTCTCGTGGTGGTGAGCAGCGGGTACAGCTCGACACTGAGATGCGCGAAGACTCTGTCGGCGGCCTCATCCGCCGACAGGTCGATTCTTGCGCGCTGCGTTCGGCGAGCTGTTGGACGAGTGGTCGGTAGCAGGTATCCCTTTGCTGCTCGTTCGTCGCCCACTGGGAGGCCATGCTGATATCGAGGTCGTTCGAGGCGGTGAGGTCCTGATCCGCGCCGAGGCCGGTTCGGGTCAGGACGGTCGCAGCACGATGTCGACGGTGTCGTCCGGGTCGTCGAAACGTCGCTCCCAGCGCTGGTCTGGCCAACACAGCTCCAGCACGCCCTCGGCCGGTCGGTAGAGCGCGGTGTAGACGGTGCCGAAGGCCCGCCGGTAGTGCGGGGAATGCAACGGGGGTCGCAGGAAGTGCTCGACGAACTGCTCGGGGGTCGGGTCGTCGGCGATCACCGCGCGCAGGTGGGTGCGGCGCTGCACGCTGGCGTACCGATGCGCGTGATCGTCGTCGTCCGGCAGTTCGCCCCGGTGGTTGGTGGCGATCGGCGAGCTGCTGAACTCCGGAGTCCTGCCCGGCCCGACGTAGGCGGTGACCACCGTGCCGGTGGCATCCACCATCGTCAGGTTGTACGTCATCGCCACCGGCAGGCGCTTCAGGATGTCCCTGGCCTCGCCGACCGTGGACGCGACCTCCAGCAGGTAGCGGACGACCAGCGACACGGCGAACCCGGGCCCGGACCCCCGGCGGCCGCCGAAGCTCAGCGACGCCACCAGGCCGTCGGCGTTCATCCCGTCCAGCAGACCCCACAGGCAGTCGTTGTTGCCGATCACCGACCGCCCGCGGAAGGCGCTGGAGTACACCACCCGCTCCCACAGGTCGGGGGAGTAGTCGTAGTTGCGGCACAGCGCGATCGGCGGCCCGGTCAGCACCGCCTGCGAACACCCTGGCAGGAAACGCGGCGGATCCCACAGGGTCAGCATCCGGGCCGCGACCTCGTCGGCACCGATCTGTTCGGCCAGCCCGACCATCCGCTCGTACGTCGGGACCAGCTCCGGCATGTGCGTGGCGAGCATGCGCTGGGCGAGCTGAACGTCGGGCCGAGGGCGGACGTCACGTTGCAGGTACCACTGCCGGTAGCCCGACCAGGTGGCGGCGAACAGGGCCTGCCACCGCGGCCCCGGCGTCGGCTCGCGGATGCCGTAGACCGTCAACGGGATCGGTTCGCTCGGCAGGTCGGGCTCGACCTGGGTCATCCGGCGGGGAAAGGCGTCGACCGAACGCCGGCGCGGGGCTGCGGTCATCACTGTCCTTCCCACGCCAACCCACGCCGGAATGGTGGTGATCCCATCATCGCGCCCGCGGCGAGCGCTGTCGCGCCCGGTTGCTGCTGCCCATGCCGTGCGCCATGCTCGCTTCATCGGCTCCCGTGGAGTCCGCAGCCCCCCGACCGACGGAGGATTCATCGTGACCCAGGCTCGGCCGTTGAAGGGCGTTGCGGAGATCAGGCATTTCTTCCGAACGAACACCACCCCGATCTTCTTTGTCGGTGCCACTCCGTTCAACCTGTTGGGCCTGGACCGCTGGGTCCGCGGCTTCGACTACATCACTTACTACGACGCGTGGGACGGCGCCCATCCGCGGGTGTTCACGCCGAAGGACAAGCCGTACATCGAGTTCGAGAGCGGCGAGGAGATCAACAACTATTTGCTGCAGCACCCCGAGGTCAAGGCGTACATGCAGCGCTCCGGTGGGCGGCCGAAGGTGGCCATGGTCTTCTTCGACGAGGAAACGGAGAAGATCTGCACGGAACTCGGATATGACCTGATCCTGCCGTCCGCCGCGCTTCGCGAGCACTTGGATTCCAAGATCGTCACCACCCGGCTCGGTGACGAAGCCGGCGCGCCGTCGGTGCCGAACGTACTGACGTCCGTCCACTCCTGGGCGGAGCTGGTCGAGCAGACCACCGCGGCCGGATTGGGTACGGACGTCGTGCTGCAGACCCCGTACGGGGACAGCGGCAAGACCACCTTCTTCCTGACCAGCGAGGCCGACTGGGACAAGCACGCCGAGGACATCGTCGGCCAGCAGCAGAAGATCATGAAACGGATCAACAACCGCGGTATCGCGGTCGAGGCCGTGCTCACCAGACACGGCACCGTCGTCGGCCCGTTCATGACGGAGCTCATCGGCCACCCCGAGTTGACCCCGTACAAGGGCGGCTGGTGCGGCAACGAGATGTACCCGGATGCGCTGTCCGGCGAGGCCAGGATCAAGGCGAACCAGCTGGTCCGCCGGCTCGGCGACCGGCTGGCCGGCGAGGGGTACCGCGGCTTCTTCGAGGTCGACGTGCTGATCGACACCGACGCCGACCGGGTCTACCTGGGTGAGCTCAACCCGCGGATCAGCGGCGCGTCCGCGATCACCAACGTCACCGCGGGGGCGTACTCGGACATCCCGCTGTTCCTGTTCCATCTGCTCGAGTTCATGGACATCGAATACGAACTCGACGTCGACGAGATCAACCGTCGCTGGGAGGACCTTGCTTCCGTCGACCTGTGGAGCCAGATGATCATCAAGGAGACCGCGCCGGCGGTGGAGCAGCTGACGAGGACCGCGCGGACGGGTCAGTGGTACTTCGACGACGCCAACGAACTGCACTTCCGCCGGGCCGCACTGGACTGGCACCAGCTGCAGAACGAGAACGAGTGCTTCTTCCTGCGGATCTACGGCCCCGGCGACCACCGTTGGAAGGGAGCCGATCTGGGCGTACTGGTGACAAAGGGTCGGCTGCAGACCGAGGAACCCGAGGCCCCCGAGGCCAACCTGGGCGATCCCGGACCGGTTGTTCTCCTCGGCAGTGGCGGTGAGGACGACGCCGCACCGCCGCACGGGCTTGACCTGATCTCCGAGCACGAATCCGACTCCGTGCCGCAGAACGAGCCCGACGAACCGGCGCCCGGCGGACCGGCAGTGCAGAAGTCGCGGCTGACCTCACGCGCGCTGCGGTTGATCGACGCGATCCGCGGGCAGTTCGCCGGGGTGCCGGTGGGCGAGGACTTCACGCCGCCGATCAACCCGGTGGGGGTCAAGTCCGGCGGGTGACCTCGCTGATCATCCGCACGGCTGGCGCGGGTGAGTGGTCGAGCGTGCCGGTTGGCGCCGGTTGGCGCCGGGTGGCGCCGGTTGGCGCCGGGTGGCGCCGGGTGCGCTGATCATCTGTACCGCTGCTGCGGAGTGCGCTGATCATCTGCACCCCGAACAGGACAAATCGCCCCGATAGGAGTGCGTTTCGTCCGCGCATCATCGTGGAGCGGTGCATTTCGTCCGCGCATCATCGTCAAGCCGTGCATTTCAGCCGCCCATCATCGTGAAGCGGGCATTTCAGCCGCGAATCCTCGCCGCATCGGGCGATTGTCACTTGAGCCGTTCACCAGAACCGTTGGAGTGACGGTCGCCGACCGCGTGGCGGGGGAGTCGGTCCGGCGCCCGCTGTGGACCGCGCGGCATTCCCGACTGTCACGTCGGCGGCTCACTTGAGCGGTTGGTGTGACGGTGCGCGAAGCACCGGCGGCCAGCGTGCCTGCGCCGCGGTCGGCGTGCCTGCGCCGCGGCCGGCTTTGCCTGCGCCGCGGTCGGCTTTGCCTGCGCCGCGGTCGGCTTCGCGCGCGATCGCCACGTGACACCCGACCGGCTCACCCCAGGTGCAGCTGGAAGCCGATCATGTCGATGGCGGCGAAGGTGTCGAGGAGCTTGCCGACGTCCTGCGGCAACGGCCAGGACGACAGCTTGACGACCACCAGCTTCCGGGCGGGCTCCACCCAGATCATCTGGCCATGAATCCCCAGGCACAGCAACACTTCTCGGGTCGCCGAGGGCAGCCAGAACTGGTTGCGGTACATCCCGCCGGGCAGCCAACCGTCGTTCCCCGACGCGGCAAAGACCTGCCGGGAGTGATTGGCGCCCGCGTAGCTGTCGGCGATCCACCACTCCGGCACCACCTGTTGGCCGTTGACCGTCCCCCGTTCCAGCAGCATCTGGCCGAACCGGCCAAGGTCGCGCAGCGTCGCGGCGAGCCCGCCGTCGTGGAAGACCGCGCCGGCCGGATCGACCGAGGCGTCCATGTCCTGCTCGGCGCCGATGCGCGACCACAACAGTGTCGAGAGCAGCTCCGGCATCCGCACCCCGCTGGCCCGCTCGCACAGCCAGCCCAGGACATCGGTTTCGCAAGAGCGGTACTCGAACGCAGCGCCGTGGTCGCGCTCGGCCTGCAGGGTGGCCAGGTATTCGTACATCGAGAACGGCAGGTCCGCACGCATCCGCGGCGCCCAGCCGATCACCTGCTCCAGCAGCCGTACCTCGGCGTCCGGATCCAGGTACTCCTCGGAGAACCGCACGCCGGACCGCATGTCGAGCACGTCGCGGACCGTCGCCCCCCGGTAGCCCCCCGCGGCCAGCTCCGGGAGGTAGTAGTCGACCGCCGCCATGACGTCGATGGCGCCCCGGTCGGCGAGCACCCCGACCACGCAGCCGACCAGCGACTTGCTCACCGACATCAGCATGTGCGTGCGGTCGGCGGGCATGCCGGTGGGGTACTGCTCGGCGACGATCCTGCCGTCGTGGATCACCAGGAAACCGTCGGTGTAGGTATCCGCAATCACCCCGGCCACGGTCCCGGCGCTGCCGTCGAGGCGCCAGACGACCTGGTTCTGCTGGAACCCCGAACCCTCGGCGAGCGGTCGGTCCGAGGACGCCGCGCGGCTCACCCGTGCGGTCGGCACCACCTCGCGCAGGTGCTGGAAGGACCAGCGATTGACCGGCGCATTCTGCCAGTTGGCGAGCGACCAGCGGTGTTCGACGGCCGGCGGGAAGCCGATCATGGTCATGGCGGGGCTGCTCCAGCAGGTACGGGCCGGGCGGTGCCCCGGTCTGATTCGGGTTGCGACGTTACCCGGCCCGGCCGCTGCGGGAGACATTCGCGGGCGTGGGCGTCGGCACGTTTGAGCCGGCGAGCCCGGCCTGGCACTCCCGAACCACCCCGACCTACACCGCCGCGACGGCGTCGATCTCGACCAGGAAATCCGGATTCGCCGTGCGGTGATAGCCCCAGACCCGTTGCGAGGCGGCGAACGCCTCGCGGATGTCCGCTCCGCTCACCCCGTGCACCGTCAGCTTCGCCACGTCGTCTTGGGTCGCCCGGCGGCATCGAGGACAACCAGCAGGGTGCGCGACGTCTGCTCGGTTGGTGTCCCGAGCCGATCGCTGACCTGCTCCGCCGTACGGGACAGCCCGGTCACCGTCACCAGGTCGAAGCTGCGCTGCGCACCTTTCGACTGCTCGAGCGCTTCTGCCCTGCGCATCGACACCGTTCTGGCCGCCGACGTACACCGACCGCGCACCGGGCTGGACAATCGTGGCCTGGGAGAACGCCGGGTTGGCGTGTAGCGACTCGGGATTGACGTCGGAGATGGTCACCGGGGTTCCCAGGGGTGCGGATGCAGGGTGTAGCCGGGTTCTACCGGTTGCAAGACAAGGCGGCAACGAGCACCTCGAGGGATCCGGGAACCCGCGGGCCGAGCTGGCCGCGATGCGGGAGCCGCGTCGCGGTGGCACCCGGCTGATCACGGTTTCTGGCCCTTTCGTGTCGTGTCACAACCTCGGATGGCCTGGCTTCGTGATCATGGCCTGGAAATGCGCCTTCGCGGCGCGAGCGCGAGCGCGAGCCCGGACCCGCACTCGAGTCCGAGTCCGAGTCCGAGTTCCCGGCCCGGCCGTGCGTCCCGGCCACCCCCGCCTGGCCCGCCGTCGTAATGTTCGCGTCATGACCGACACCGCCGATACGCCCGCAACCTCCGCGTCCGCGGACCGCCCCGTGCATCGCAAGCCGCACAGCTACATCGTCACCGACGGGATCGAGCGGGCGGCGGCGCGCGGGATGCTCCGCGCGGTCGGCATGGGTGACGACGACTGGCGGAAGCCGCAGATCGGCGTGGCCAGTTCCTGGAACGAGATCACCCCGTGCAACCTGTCGCTGGCCCGGCTTGCCAAGGCCGCCAAGCAGGGTGTGTTCGATGCGGACGGATACCCGCTGGAGTTCGGCACCATCTCGGTCTCCGACGGCATCTCGATGGGCCACGGCGGGATGCACTACTCGCTGGTCAGCCGTGAGGTCATCGCCGACTCGGTGGAGACGGTGTTCCGTGCCGAGCAACTCGACGGCGGTGTGCTGCTGGCCGGGTGCGACAAGTCCGAACCCGGCATGCTGATGGCGGCTGCTCGGCTGGACATCTCCGCGGTGTTCCTCTACGCGGGGTCGACCCTGCCGGGCCAGCTGGACGGCGAGACGGTCACCATCATCGACGCCTTCGAGGCGGTCGGCGCCTGCCTGGCCGGGAAGATCACCCGCCAGCGGCTGGACGACGTCGAGAAGGCCATCTGCCCCGGCGAGGGCGCCTGCGGCGGTATGTACACGGCCAACACGATGGCCAGCGCGGCCGAGGCGCTCGGCATGTCGCTGCCAGGCAGCGCAGCTCCGCCGGCGCCGGACTCCCGGCGCGACTCGTTTGCGGTGCGCTCGGGTGAGGCCGTGGTCAAGCTGGTCGACGCCGGGATCACGGCCAGGGACATCCTGACCAAGAAGGCCTTCGAGAACGCGATCACCGTCGTCATGGCGCTGGGCGGGTCGACCAACGCGGTGCTGCACCTGCTGGCGATCGCCCACGAGGCCCGAGTCGAACTCCTGCTCGATGATTTCAATCGGATCGGCGACCGGACCCCGCACCTGGCGGACGTCAAGCCGTTCGGGAAGTACGTGATGACCGACATCGACCGGATCGGCGGTGTGCCGGTGGTGATGAAGGCGCTGCTGGATGCGGGTCTGCTGCACGGCGAGGCGCTGACAGTCACCGGCAAGACGATGGCCGAGAATCTCGTGGAGCTGAACCCGCCCGCGCTGGACGGCGAGGTGCTGCACGCGATGACCAACCCGATCCACCGCACCGGTGGCATCGCCGTCCTGCAGGGGTCTCTCGCGCCCGAGGGTGCGGTGGTGAAGAGCGCCGGGTTCGACGCGGAGGTCTGGGAGGGCCCGGCCCGGGTGTTCGACGGCGAGCAGGTCGCCATGGACGCGGTCGCCGACGGGACCTTGCGGCCCAAGGACGTCATCGTGATCCGCTGGGAGGGCCCCAAGGGTGGGCCGGGCATGCGGGAGATGCTGGCCGTGACGGGCGCGATCAAGGGCGCCGGCCTTGGCAAGGACGTGCTGCTGTTGACCGACGGCCGGTTCTCCGGCGGGACCACCGGGCTCTGCATCGGGCATGTCGCGCCGGAAGCGGCGAACGCCGGTCCCATCGCATTGGTCCAGGACGGCGACCTGATCCGGCTGGACATGGCTTCCCGCAAGCTTGACCTGCTGGTCGACGACGCGGAACTGGCCAGGCGCCGTGAGCAATGGAGGCCGAAGGAGCAGAACTTGAACTTCGGCGTGGCGGGTAAGTACGCCAAGCTCGTCGGCTCCGCGGCGAAGGGCGCGGTCTGCTTCTGACGTCACTTTCGGCCGGGCGAAAGTGGGAAGGGGCGCAGCCGATCACCGGCGCGAACAACGCTCGGCTGGAGGCGTGATCGTGCTGCCTGGCGTCACCATCGGCCAGAACACCGCCGTCGGTGGGGGTGCGATCGCTGATCGTCGGCGCTCGTTCAGTCGGTGACGGACGTATCGACCGGCCGGCCTGCCGGAGCCGGCGCCGACGACCGGGGCAGGCGCGGGGGAGGGATGGTCGGCGGTTCGCCTGCTGATCCGTGAACCGGTCCCTTAGCAGATGCCGGCGCGGCGCCCTGGCGGCGACGGTCCGGAGTGGCCGCCGTCGGACGACCGGCGACCGCGGCTGGTCGAGCGCCGACCCGTTGGGTGCGGCGTGGGCGGCGCACGCTGGCTCCGGGCGTTGCGCCGGCCGCGACCGAGGCGGCCACCCCGCCGTTGGCCGCCTGCGCGGCGATCGGATGCGCCCGGCCGTACTGGTCGGAGAGGTGATCCAACATCCCCTCGAGGAACTTCTCCATCTGCGTGCGGGTGGCGTCCCGCAAGGTCCGCAGGTAGGCCGTCTGGCCGTCGAGCTCCTCCTGGGCGATCTCCGCCGTCAGGGTCAGCTCGGCCACCCGCACCTCGTTCTCGCGTTCCACGGCCTCGGCCCGGCGCATGGCGTCCTCGAACACGGCGCGGGACTTGCTCTCGGTCTCCTGCTCCAGCACGCTGGCGTTGCGCCGGGTGGTCTCGTACAGTTCCCGCGCCTCGGCCATCACCTTCGCGCTGTACTCGTCGGCGTGCGCGATGGTGTTGTCCGCGGTGAGCTGCGCGGTGGTGAGCATACCGACCGCCTGCTCGACCTCGCTGGACCGGCTGTCCCGGTCGATCCGATCGCGCAGCTGTTGGATTCTTGCGCGGGCCTGCGCCAATGCCTGCTCGGCCTGCGCCAGCCGGGCGTTGAGCCGGTCGACGGCGTCACCCGAGCGCGACAGGAATGCGTCCACCTCAGCCGGCTCGTAGCCGCCCTTGCCAAAGCCCTTCGAGGTCGCGAAAGCGGCCGTGGCCAGCTCCGCGCCGGTGATTCCGCCAGGAACCCCAGAAGTCGCGTCTGTCATCGCCATCTCCCTGTCACTCTGACACCATGTGGGACCGCATCGTCGGCCTCGCCGCCGACCGCATCACTGCTCACGCCTCGCCGAACTCTTCGAACCGGACCCGATCCTCCAGCACTCCAACAGCCAGCAGCCGCTTGATGGTCGCCTCGACCATCGCCGGCGACCCGCAGACGTAGACGTCGTGCTCGGACCAATCTCCGTCATCGGCGGCCACCTCGCCGATCAGACCCTGCCGGCCCTTCCAGCGCGTGTCGTCCGAGATCGCGGTGACCACCGACAGCCAGCCGTACCGATTGTCGATCGCGGTGAGCGCGTACTGGTCGTAGGCCTCCCGCACGCTGCACGCGCCGAAATACAGGTGGGTGCGCCGGCCGCCGGTCTCCGCGAGCCGGCCGATCATCGCCTTCATCGGCGCGACTCCGGTGCTGCCGGCCACCATCAACACCGGCCGCTGCGAGGCCGGGTCGAGCGTCATCCGGCCGAAGGGAGGGCCCAGTCGGAGCTTGTCCCCGCGTTTGGACACGCGCACCAGCGCCGTGGACACCGGTCCGCCCGGGATCAACCGGGCGTGCAGCTCGATGTCCACACCACCCGGGGGGTTGGCCGGGGTGAAGAATCGCCATTCCCTCGGGCGGGAGTCCGATGGCTCGACGGCCAGCGACTGCCCGGCCAGATAGGGCACCGGCGTCTCGGTGCGCGCCGTCAGTACCGCGATGTCGAACGTGCGGCGATCCACCTCGAGGATGTCCGCGTCCCAATAGGCGGGTGCGGTGGCGGCCACCTTCTCGGCCGCACCGGACATCGTGCCTGCGACGATGCCGTACGCGGCCGCCCAATCGGTGGCCAGCTTGTCCGTCCAGTCCGGGCCGCTGAAATGACGAAGCGTCGTGAGCAGCGCCTCGCCGACGGCGGGGTAATGCGCCGAAAGGGTCCCGAACTTGCGGTGATCCCGGCCCAGGTCCTCGAGGTAGGGCACGAGTTTGCCGGCGTCGTCCACATCGGTGACGATCCGGACCAACGCGCCCACCAGCCGGTCACGCTGCCGGGTCATCCCGGGCGGGAACATGTCACGCGTTTGCGGGAAGCGCAGGAACAGGTAGCTGTAAAAGTAGAGTGCGACGTCGTCGCCTCCGCGCGCCGCGACGGCGGCAAAGTTGTCCTTCAGAGCGGCCGTATCGATCTCCGCCAAGACGCGACCTCAGGTCGTCACGATGGACGGCCGCAGCGGCGCCAATGCACCCAGCACCGCGCGGATCGCGCTGTCGTCGGCGCCCGTCTCGACCAGGGTGGCGTTCAGATGGCCGACCAGGCGATCGAACGCCTCATCGGTGATGTCCAGACCGGCGTGGGCCTGCGCCATGTCGTGGCCCGAGTACTTCGGTGGTCCGCCGGTGGCGGCGGTCAGCATGTCGACCTGGTGGCGCTTGAGGGTGGGCATGTCCACGCCGGCGAAATACGGCGCCAGTGAGGGGTCCGCGTGGACGCGGTCGGAGAACTGGTCGACGGCGGACCGGAGCCCGGTCTCCGCGCCGGGAGAGTCGTTGGCAGAGGCCGTCGTCCCAGTCACAAACCGGCTCCCCCGCAGTCGTGGTCGTTGCTCTAGGAGAGGGTAACGCCACGGTGCGTCAGTATCCAACGCACGTTCTCCCGTTCGGACCCGAAGGGGCCCCGGAAGAAGGTCGATTCGGCCTTGGACGTGACGTCGGGTGATCATGAATCGGGGCATTACGCGCGTATTGGGTGGTTGTGTCGCCGACGGCGCCTGTCGCTTCGTCGCCTCTCGAATCTGGTCGGACGCGGTGCCGCTTGGTTGCGGGGCGTGCGTGCAAGCATCGGAGAGTGCGAACGATTGGGCTGCTGGGCGGCATGAGCTGGGAGAGCAGTGCCGAGTACTACCGGATGGCCAACGAATTGGTGCGCGACCGGCTCGGCGGCCTGCATTCGGCCCGCCTCGTCCTGCTCTCCGTGGATTTCGCCGACGTCGAGGCGTTGCAGGTCGCCGGGCGGTGGGAGGAGGCGGGTGCTCTGCTGGCCGATGCGGCGAGCCGGGTCGAGGCCGCGGGAGCGGACCTGCTGGTGCTCTGCACCAACACCATGCACAAGGTGGCCGACCAGGTCGCCGCCGCGGTCGATATTCCGTTGGTGCATCTGGCGGACGCCACCGCGGACGCGGTTCGCCGTGCGGGGCTTGATGTCGTCGGGCTGTTGGGGACGGCTTTCACGATGGAACAGGCCTTCTATCGCGATCGGCTCGCTGCTCACGGGCTCACGGTGCTGGTGCCCGGTGACGCCGATCGGGCGACGGTCCATCGGGTGATCTACGACGAGCTGTGCCTGGGTGTCGTCAGCGAGCAGTCCCGGGCCGCCTATGTCGCCGTGATCGAACGGCTGGCGGCCGCCGGCGCACAGGGGGTGATCCTCGGCTGCACGGAGATCGAGTTGCTCATCGGCCCGCAGGACAGTCCGGTGCCGGTTTTCCCGACCACGCGGGTGCATGTCCAGGCGGCTGTTGATCTCGCGATGCGTCCCTGGTAGGCCGTTGAGGGTGCGCTGTCCGGCACGATGCTCTCGCGACCGGAGCGTTGCCCGTGCTGCAGCAAGGGGTCGGCGCAGGTGACACGAGCATCGTGGGCGCGGGTTCAGCGGAGTGTGGTGATCAACTGGTCGAATCCGACGACCAGCACGGTCGACCACATCGCCACACCGGCGAGATGCCAGGCGAGCAGCCGTCGGCGATCGACGTCGAGGTTGAGCGCTGGTGGGGCCCGGGGCTTGCGCAGAATCCCGTACCGGACAAGGGTGACGTACTTCACAGGCGCTCGAGGGTCGATGCGGCGCATGCCGACCGCCTCGAGCCGAGGGAGGAAGGCGGTCGCCAGCCCGTCGCTGATGGCATTGATGAACCCGCCGATTCGCGTTCTGACGAGGAGAGCCCGCGTGAACGTGTCCGCGCGCGTGGCCTTTGTCGGGACCGGGGCCTGGTTCACCGGCGCTGTTCGCGCTGCTCCCGGTGCGTCGCCAATCGGTGTGCGCTCCGGCGGATCGACCGGCGCGTCGGGCAACGAATTGCCGCGGAGCTGTAGATTGCCGCGGTGCTGTGCTCGGTTCGCGGGTGCCATCGGTCTCCGTTCGTCGCCCGTGTGCCGCCAAGCATCGCTGCTGGGTGCGGGTCTTGTCACCGGCTGCGTTGCCCTGCCGATCGTCGGGGTGCCCATCGGGAGCGCGTCAGAACGGTGGCTCCTGGCTCGTCACCGTCGCGGGTACGGCGTGCTGGGGTGCGGCGTTGGTGTCGCCTGCTTCGGCATCGGTCACGGTCGGGGTGTGTTGTCCTGGGTGGTCTTTCGGTGCGGCAATGGGCCACTCGGGCGTTTGCGTGCGGTATGTCCGTCCGGTCGGGCTGGTCCAGGTGATGCTGGCGTCGGGATGTTGCTGGGCGTCCCACAGCCCGGTGGTTTTCAGGTCGTGGTGGAACTTGCACAGGCAGGCCAGGTTGCAGGGACAGGTGGCGCCGCCGTCGCAGAATTCTTCGGAGTG
>DASQFG010000445.1:0-1677 GCA_035633315.1 Nakamurella sp.
CCGGTTCGGGGACAGGGTTGCGGTCGGACTGGACGTGCGCGGCAGCACGCTGGCCGCCAGGGGCTGGACCCGAGACGGCGGCGACCTGTGGGAGGTGCTGGCCCGTCTGGACGGGCAGGGCTGTTCGCGGTACGTCGTCACGGACGTCACCAAGGACGGCACCCTGCGCGGCCCGAACCTGGACCTGCTCCGCGAGGTCTGCGCGGCCACCGGCGCACCGGTGGTGGCGTCCGGGGGAGTGTCCTCGCTACAGGACCTGGTGGCCCTGGCCGGGCTCGCCTCGCTCGGGGTGGAGGGAGCGATCGTCGGAAAGGCCTTGTACGCCAGGGCTTTCACCCTGCCCGAGGCGCTGGCCGCGGTCGCGGGCTGAGCATCATGCGGGCCGGGGACGGTGCGGACAGCCCCGAGCATCATGCGGTGGGTGTCCGGTTCGGCACGTCCAGCCCCTACGAGCATCGGTTCGGCTACTCCCGGGTGGTGCGGGTCGGGCCGCTGGCGGTGACCGCCGGCTGCACGGCGAGCATCGACGGTGCGGTGCGGTCGCCGGGGGATGCCGCCGGACAGGCCGCCGTGGCATTCGGGGTCGGCCTCGATGCGCTGGCACGGGTGGGCCTTCGGGCCGAGGCGGTGATCGCCACCCGGATGTACATCGTCGATGCCCGTGACGCCGATGGGGTCGGCCTGGTGCACGGCGAGGTGTTCGGTCGGGTGCGCCCGGTCGCGACGATGGTCGTAGTGGCGGGGTTGATCGATCCCGCCATGCTGGTCGAGGTGGAGTTGACGGCCTGGGCGGGGTGAGCGGCCCAAGATGGTCCCAAGATGGTGCTGTGCCGCTTCCCGTTGTCCTGTACCTGCTCGTCACAGCGCTCTATGCCGGTTTCCAGTGGACCGTCCACGTCGTGATGTACCGGCAGTTCCCTGAAGTGCCCGAGGATGCCTTTCCCCGGTACGAAAGCCTGCACCAGCGGCGGATCAGCCATCTGGTCGGTCCGCTGTTCGGCGCATTGGTGCTGGGGACCGGCTGGCTCGTCCTCGACCGGCCGCCCTCGGTTCCCGGGTGGGCGCCGGCGGTGGCCGCCGCGCTGCTGGCGGTCCTCCTTGGTGCCACGGCCTTCCTGGCCGTGCCGCAGCACCGGCGGCTAAGTGTTGCCTGGGATCCGGTCGCCTACCGCGCGCTGCTCCGCGCCGACCTGATCAGGGTGATCGCAGCGACGACGAGTCTGGCGCTCGCTGTCGGCCTCGCGGCCGCGGCGTCCGGCCAGGGATGAACCCCACCGAACCGAACGCACTCACGGCGACATCGCCGAACGGACGATGCGTGCCCGCCGGCCACCGGCGACTCACTGCGCCGGTCCGTCAGCCGCCAACAGCCGGCATGCCGGTTCCTGGTGTCCGTGCTCGGCCCAGCCCAGCGGAGTCGCGCCGAAGTGGTCGTCCCGCGCATCGGGATCCGCGCCGGCGTCCAGCAACGCCCGGACGAGTGCCAGGTCGCCGTTCCAGGCGGCCTGGTGCAGCGCGGTCGCGCCGTCGCGGCGTGCGTCGACGTCGAATCCGGCGTCGGCAACACGGTGGACCGCCTCCGGTGTCGCGGCGCGGTGGATCAGGTCGGGCCAGCGGGATCGGCAGGCCGCCAGCGCGTCGATTCCTGGGTCGGCGTTCGCTGCGCCGCCCCCGGTC
>DASQFG010000446.1:0-11053 GCA_035633315.1 Nakamurella sp.
GGCAACCGCAAGCTGTCCAAGCGCGACCCGCAGTCCAACCTGTTCCAGTACCGCGACGACGGGTTCATCACCGAGGGCATGGTCAACTACCTGGCGCTGCTGGGCTGGTCGCTGGGCGACGACCGGGACATCTTCTCGCCCGCCGAACTCGTCGCGTCGTTCGACGGCAAGCGGATCTCCGGCAACCCGGCCCGCTTCGACCGGCGCAAGGCAGAGGCGATCAACGGGGCGCATCTGCGGCTGCTGACCGCCGAGGATTTCGCCGCCAGGCTGCAGGCGTACCTGGTGATGACCGGGGTGCTGCCGGCCGGGCCGTCCGCGGAGCAGCGGGAGCTGGTCACTGCGGCCGCCCCGCTGGTCCAGGAACGCTCGGCGCTGCTGTCCGAGGCGTCCGCCATGCTGCGCTTCCTGTTCGTCGGCGACGACGGCTTCGCGATCGAACCGGTGGCCGCCGACAAGGTGCTGACGCCGGTCGCGCTGCCCGTCCTGCAGGCCGCGATCGCGGTGCTGCCGCCGGCGGAGTCGTTCACCGCCGCCTCCATCTCCGCGGCGCTCAAGGGCGCGCTGGTCGACGAACTGGGACTCAAGCCCAAGGCCGCGTTCACCCCGGTGCGGGTCGCCGTCACCGGGCGCACGGTGTCGCCGCCGCTGTACGAGTCGATGGAACTGCTCGGCCGGGAGTCGACGCTGCTGCGGCTGCGGGCCGCGCTCGACCGGGTCGCGTCGGCGGTCTGATCCGTACCGGCCTCCACGGGTCCGCGTCGGCGCCGGTCGCGCCGGTGCGGTCCGGGCACCCCGGTCGGCCGCAAAACCGCGAGCGGCACGGATTTCCGAGTTCGCTCGCACGGCAGGTAGACTCGACCCCCGGCGCCCGCCCCGGCGAGGCCCTTGGGGTATGGTGTAATTGGCAACACAGCTGATTCTGGTTCAGCCATTCTAGGTTCGAGTCCTAGTACCCCAGCGGATATCGCGATCGACCTCAGGTGCGTACAGTCGGCGGCGCCGTCGCTCGGCAGCACGATCGAGGCGTCAGTGCCGGCCCGCTCGTTCGTTCGTGTAACATCGTGTTCCGGAATGAGCCGCCTCACGGCGAGTCATTCCGATCGTTTTCTAGGGCCCCGTCGTCTAGCGGCCTAGGACGCCGCCCTCTCACGGCGGTAGCGAGGGTTCGAATCCCTTCGGGGCTACGCAGGTAGTTGCAGCAGATGGTCGCAGCGCACAACCCCCACCGCGGCTGGCGGTGGGGGTTGTTGCTTTCTCCGGCCTCAGAGCGCTCAGCGGTTCGATCCGGTGATCGCATGGCACCCCGGTCCCCGGTGCACTCACCGGGGCGTCACAGGCGTGCTGTGAGCGCGTCAGCGGCCTCTACCAGGTCCCCGGCCCACCGCGCGCCGGGACGCCGGCCGATCCGCTCCACCGGCCCGGAGACGGACACCGCGGCGATCACCGAGCCACCCGGGTCGCGCACCGGAGCGGAGACCGAGGCCACCCCGGCCTCCCGTTCCGCCACCGAGTGGGCCCAGCCGCGCCGGCGGACCTCGGCCAGCGTGCGCTCGGTGAACGTGGCGTCGGGCAGCAGCGCCCGCTGGGTGGACGGGTCGGCCCAGGCCACCAGCACCTTGGCGCCGGACCCCGCGTTCATCGGCAACCTGGCGCCGAGCGGAACGGTGTCGCGCAAACCGGCCACCGGCTCGGCCACCGCGATGCAGATCCGGGCCAGCCCGTCCGGGCGGTAGACCTGCACGCTCTCGCCGGTGCGATCCCGCAAGCGGGGCAACACGTCCGCAGACGCGGTCACCAGCGGATCGGGAGCGCCGGCGGCCAGCACGGCGAGATACGGCCCAGGGCACCAGCGGCCGTTGCTGTCCCGGGTGAGCAGCCCGTGCACCTCCAGGCCGACCGCGAGCCGGTGGGCCGTCGCGCGGGGCAGCCCCGTTGCGGCGCAGAGATCGGCCAGGCCGGCCGGCGACGCCGTCGTCGCCTCGAGCACCTGGACCGCTTTGTCCAACACCCCGATGCCGCTATGCTGTCCCATGCAGCGATACTAGATTCCCGAATGCTGAGATGTCCAAAGGACGGCCCCGGCCGCGGCAGGACGTCTCGAGTTTGCTTCGCCTCGGCCGAATGGCAGGCGGCACAGCGATTGACGGCCACATACGCGGCCGGACGGACGGAAAGGTCGGCAATGGGGCAGACACTCGCCGAAAAGGTCTGGGCAGCGCACGTCGTGCATGCGGCGGAGGGCGAGCCTGACCTGCTGTACATCGACCTGCACCTGGTGCACGAGGTCACCAGCCCGCAGGCCTTCGAGGGCCTCCGGCTGGCCGGCCGGCCGGTGCGGCGGCCGGATCTCACGCTCGCCACCGAGGACCACAACGTGCCCACCCTCGGGATCGACCTGTTGATCGCCGATCCGGTTTCCCGTATCCAGGTCGACACCCTGCGGGCGAATTGCGCCGAATTCGGTGTCCGGCTGTTCCCGATGGGCAATGCGGAGCAGGGAATCGTGCACGTCGTCGGCCCGCAGCTGGGATTGACCCAGCCCGGAATGACGATTGTCTGCGGCGACTCGCACACCTCCACCCATGGTGCCTTCGGTGCGCTCGCCTTCGGTATCGGCACCAGCGAGGTGGAGCACGTGCTGGCGACCCAGACGTTGCCGCTCAAGCCGTTCAAGACGATGGCCATCACCGTCGAGGGTGCGCTCGCCCCCGGCGTGACGGCGAAGGACATCATTCTCGCGGTCATCGCCAAGATCGGAACGGGCGGCGGCCAGGGTTACGTCCTGGAATACCGCGGCGAGGCCATTCGCGCGCTGTCCATGGAAGGCCGGATGACGATCTGCAACATGTCGATCGAAGCCGGAGCGCGGGCCGGGATGATCGCCCCGGACGAAACGACCTACGCCTACATTGCCGGCCGCGACCACGCACCCGCCGGGGCGCTGTGGGCCGGGGCGGTGGCGTACTGGTCGAGCCTGGCCACCGATGACGACGCCGTTTTCGACGCCGAGGTGATCATCGACGCGTCGGCACTGACGCCTTTCGTCACGTGGGGGACGAATCCCGGGCAGGGGCTGCCGTTGTCGGCGTCGGTTCCCGATCCGGCCGCGATCGGTGACGACAACGAGCGGATCGGCGCCGAGCGTGCGCTGGAGTACATGGGCCTTGCGGCCGGCACACCGCTCCGTGACATCCGCGTGGACACCGTCTTTCTGGGCTCCTGCACGAACGGCCGGATCGAGGACCTGCGGGCCGCTGCCGAGATCCTGCGCGGCCGGCACATCGACCCGGACCTGCGGATGCTGGTGGTGCCGGGCTCCATGCGGGTGAAGGTGCAGGCCGAAGCCGAGGGTCTGGACGCGGTTTTCACCGATGCGGGCGCCGAGTGGCGCAGTGCGGGCTGCTCGATGTGCCTGGGGATGAACCCGGACCAGTTGAGTTCAGGCGAGCGCAGCGCCTCGACGTCCAACCGCAACTTCGAGGGGCGGCAGGGCAAGGGCGGTCGCACCCACCTGGTCTCGCCACTCGTCGCGGCGGCCACCGCGATACGCGGAACCCTCTCCTCCCCGGCCGATCTCGAACCGGTCGGCGCGCCGGCCACCGCGGGAACCTGATCCGGCTCACCCGGTCGGCTCGATCAGCCGGCGTGAGGAACCTGCTCGACGGGCCGACGAGGCCCTCGACACAGACCGAACTTTCCGGACCGACCGGCGGGCACACCCGCCAGAGGAGACAACGATGGACGCCTTCCACACCCACACCGGGGTCGGGATTCCGCTGCGCCGCAGCAACGTGGACACCGACCAGATCATCCCGGCGGTCTACCTCAAGCGCATCACCCGGACCGGTTTCGAGGACGGGCTTTTCGTCGCGTGGCGTTCGGACCCCGGCTTCGTGCTGAACCAGCCCGCGTTCTCCGCCGGTTCGGTGCTCGTGGCCGGCCCCGATTTCGGTACCGGTTCGTCGCGGGAGCATGCCGTCTGGGCATTGCTGGATTAC
This sequence comes from Nakamurella sp., assembly GCA_035633315.1. Taxonomy (GTDB): domain Bacteria; phylum Actinomycetota; class Actinomycetes; order Mycobacteriales; family Nakamurellaceae; genus Nakamurella. The sequence continues at coordinate 4,002 of DASQFG010000446.1, forward strand.
GGGATCAAAGTGGTCATTTCGTCCAGATTCGCCGATATCTTCCGCGGCAACTCCGGCAAGGGCGGATTGCTCGCCGCGGAGGTGACCCAGGACGATGTCGAGTTGTTGTGGAAGCTGCTGGAAAACGAACCAGGCGCCTCCGTCACGGTCGATTTGGAGCAGCAGACCATTGCCGCGAGGTCCCTGGTGATCGGTTTCAGCATCGACCCGTACACCCGTTGCAGGCTGCTGGAGGGCTGGGACGACATTTCCCTGACCCTGCGACATGCCCATGAGATCACTGAATTTGAGCGCAGCCGGCCGGCTTTCGCGCCGACCACCCGGTGAGCCGCATCGGCCCTGATCGCTATCGGTTTAGCTGACGAAAAGTCTTACGCTACAGCTTATTTCACGAAAGACACGTTCTTCCAAGGACTGCCGCCGGAGCGGCCGAGGACTCCTGAGACACCCGTGCAGGGCGTGAGAACCCTTAGAACACACAGGATCCTGGGCATGTTGGGCTGGCGCTTGCCCGGATTTGCGCCTACCGTGTGCGGCTAATCGGCCCTCACACTGCCGTGGGCCGGAGAGTCCTGGGAGGGACAGTGAACAAGACCGATCTGATCAACCAGCTCGCCGAACGTTTGGAGGGCGACAAGAAGGCCGCCCAGACCGCGGTCGAGGGCTTCATCGACCTGATCCAGCGCGAGGTGCAACGCGGCCGGAGCGTCTCGATCTCGGGCTTCGGTGTCTTCGAAAAGCGGGCCCGGGCGGCACGTACCGCACGTAACCCGCGGACCGGCGATGCGGTCAAGGTGAAGAAGACCACCGTGCCGGCCTTCCGGCCCGGGAAGTACTTCAAGGACGTCATCTCCGGTGCGGTGAAACTGCCCAAGGCCACCGCGAAGCCGACCAGCGCGCGCGCCGCCGCGGCAGCCGCCAAGGCCACTACACCGGCCGCTGCCGCCACCAAGACCACCAGGGCCCCGCGTGCGACCGCCGCGGCAAAGCCCGCCGCCGCACCGCGCACTCGCGCCGCCGCCGCGAAGACCGCACCGGCCGCGACCACCACGCGCACCCGTGCGGCTGCCGCGAAACCAGCAGCCGCGAAGGCAGCGCCGGCAGCGACCACGCGGGCCACCAGGGCGACCACGGCCAAGGCCGCCACGGCGGCCAAGGCGCCGGCCACCCGCCGGACGTCCGCCAAGGCCGCAGCGAAGTAGTCACCGCTTCGTCACCGCGGCACAGCATTCGCCGTACACCCGCCGGTGCCCCGATACTCGGCCGGCATTGCTGTGTCGCCGGGCTCGGTGGTCGTGGTTGATCCCGGCGGTGGCGGCCGTTCCGACCGGGACCGGCTCAGACCGGCTCAGACCACCGGCGCCGGATAGGGGTCGGCCTGCACGAGCCTGCGGTCCTCGAAACACAGGTACCAGTAGGCGGCCTTGGGCGTGCTCACCTGACCGACCGCCAGATCCGAGCGCCCGGCAAGGGATTTCACCACGCCCGGGATGACGCCGCCCTGGCTGCAGACAACGGAGCAGCCGCCGGCCGGTTCGGCGCTGGACAGTTCCACCAGCAGCCGCCGTGCCCCCGCGGGGTCGTCGCGGTAGGTGTCCTCGGCCAGCAGCGCCTCGGTGCTGATGGGTAACCCGAGCTTGTCGGCGAGCGGCGCGACCGTTGCGCGGCACCGTTCCATCGGCGCGCTGAGCACGGCACTGGGTGCGAAGACCGAGAGTTCGGTGACCAGAGCCTCCGCCTGCCGCCGGCCTTTCCCGTCCAACGGGCGGGTGTCGTCGTCGCCGTCGTAGGACTCGCGGTGGCCGGCCCTGCCATGGCGCAGCAGCACCACCGCCGGCAGGTGGGCGGGCTCCAGCGCGAAGGTCCTCAGCACCGCACGGTCGAACTCGTAGGTCATCCGTTCCGCGGCCTTGGCCGGTGGCAGCCACTCCAGCCGGTCCACCTCCTTGTTGGCGGTGAACGCGCCGCCGATGCTGCGAGCCGCGAAGTACTGCACCGTTTTCGGTCCGGTCGGCACCCGGTACGACACCCTGGTCAGCGACCGCCCGATGGCCGCGCGGAACCCGGTCTCCTCCTGCACCTCGCGCGCGGCGGTGACGTGCGGGACCTCCCCGATCTCGGCCTTGCCCTTGGGCAGCGACCAGTCGTCGTACCGTGGCCGGTGCACCAGCGCCACTCGCACACCGTATCGCCGGGACGGACGCCACAGCACGGCACCCGCGGCGCGGATGACGGTGCCGGACCCGTCCGTCGGTGCCGGTCTCATTCCGCCCTGGCGTTGCCGCGACGCAGCAACTCCTCCTGGATGTCCTTGCCGGGCCCGTCCGCGGGCGACTTGGTCCAGCCGTCCGGACCCAGCACCCAGCAGCGGGTATCCGGACGGGTGATCATGTCGAACAGTGCCGCCATCCGATCGGTGGCCGACTTGTCCTTGACCTGGACCAGTGCCTCGACCCGGCGATCGAGGTTGCGGTGCATCATGTCCGCGCTGCCGATCCAGTACTCCTCCTGGCCGGCCGGCAGTTCCGCCGGATCGGCCTGGTCGGTCCGCTCGTCCGCGCCGAACTCGCTGTCCGGCGGCGATTGCACCGCGGTGCCGTGCCCGTTGCGGAAGTAGAAGATCCGGGAGTGCTCCAGGAAACGCCCGACAATCGAGCGGACGGTGATGTTCTCGCTCAGGCCGGGCACGCCGGCCCGCAGCGCGCAGATCCCGCGGACCGTCAGGTCGACCGTCACCCCGGCCCGTGACGCCCGGTAGAGCGCATCGATGACGCCCTCGTCGACGATCGAGTTCATCTTCAACCGCACCAGCCCGCCGCGGCCGGCCCGCTGGTGTTCGATCTCCCGATTGATCCGCGCGACGATGCCGCTGCGGATGGAATGCGGCGCGACCAGCAGGTTGCGGTATTCGGTCTGCCGGGAATAGCCGGTCAGCACATTGAACAGGTCGGTCAGGTCCGCACCGATGTCGGCGTCGGCCGTCAGCAACCCGAGATCCTCGTAGATGCGGGCGGTCTTGGGGTTGTAGTTGCCGGTGCCGATATGGCAATAGCGGCGCAGCGTCTTGCCTTCCTGGCGGATCACCAGGGCTGTCTTGCAATGGGTCTTGAGCCCGACGAGCCCGTAGACCACGTGTACCCCGGCACGCTCCAGTGCCTTGGCCCAGGAAATGTTGGCCTGTTCGTCGAATCGCGCCTTGATCTCGACCAGGGCGACGACCTGCTTTCCGGCGGCGGCCGCTTGGATCAGCGCGTCCACGATCGGGGAATCTCCGGACGTGCGGTACAGCGTTTGTTTGATGGCCAGCACCCGCGGATCGGCAGCGGCCTGCTCGATAAAGCGCTGGACTGTAGTCGCGAACGACTCGTACGGGTGATGCAGTAACACGTCCGTTTCGCGCAAGGTGGCGAAAACGCTCTTGGGAGTTTCACCTTCGGCAAAGGCGGGGTTGGTGGCCGGCACGAATGGGGGATCCTTGAGTGCCGGCCGATCAAGCCCGTAGAGCTGCCAGAGGCTCGACAGGTCCAGCAGCCCCGGCACTTCCACCGCGTCGGCCGGGTCGACATCCAATTCCTGCAGCAGCCGGGTCAGCAGCCGTTCGCTGGTCGTGTCGGTGATTTCCAACCGGACCGGCGGCCCGAACCGACGCCGCGCGAGTTCGCGCTCCAGCGCCTGCAGCAAATCCTCGTCCCGGTCCTCCTCGACCTCAAGGTCGGCATTGCGGGTGACCCGGAATACCTGGTGCTCGGAGACATCCATGCCGGGGAACAACTCGACGAGGTGGGCGGCGATGAGATCCTCGAGAGGCAGGAAATCGTCGACCCCGCGAGCCACCCGGGCAAACCGGTCCACATTGTTGGGCACCTTGACCCGGGCGAACCTCTCCAGTCCGGTTTCCGGATCGCGCACCACGATCGCCATGTTCAGGCTGAGCCCGGAAATGTAGGGGAAGGGATGCGCCGGGTCGACAGCCAGCGGGGTGAGCACCGGGAATATCTGAGTGCTGAAGTATTCGGCGAGCCGTTCCCGGCCGGCGACGTCGATCGATTCCCAGTGGACGATACGGATACCGGCCTCGGCCAGCGCCGGCAGCACGTCGTCGGTGAAGCAGCGGCCCTGGCGTTCCACCAGTTCCTGGGTGCGCGCGGAGATCAATGCCAACTGCTGGGACGCGGTCAACCCGTCGGCGCTGGTGACCGACAGACCCATTTCCCGCCGGCGCTTGAGGCCCGCGACTCGGACCATGTAGAACTCGTCCAGGTTCGAGGCGAAGATTGCCAGGAATTTCGCTCTTTCCAGCAGCGGCTGGGTCCGGTCCTCGGCAAGGGCCAGCACCCTGGCGTTGAAGTCCAGCCAACTCAGTTCCCGGTTGGAGAACCGGTCGGTGGGCAACGGCTCGTCGTCGACGGTCTCGACCTCGCGGTGTGCGGGGGTGCTGGTGACCGTGTGGAAGGGCTCGATGGCCTCGGCCTCCACGGTGCCGGTGCCGCCGTTGCTCTCGCTCGTGGGCGCCTTCTCTGCCTTCTCTGCCTTCTCCACCGCTAGCGCCGCCGCCGCCGTCGCCGACGTGGTCGCGGCGGCGGCACTTCCTGCCGACGAGGAGCCTCCGGCGGCAGGCTCGCTGGCAGTTGACCTGGTCCCTCTGCTGGTGGTCACGCTGTCATTCTCACGTGTCCGGAGTGTCCAGTGCCACACCACCCGGTGAACAGGGGATATATCGCCTGACTCGGGGTCGTTGCCCGGCAGGCCTTAGGGTGATCGGCAAACGCCGGCGCGGGCGCTCCGGCGTCTGGCCGCCTGCGGGCGCTGGAGAAGGAGCCGAGAGTGGCGCGTGGTCCCTGGTACGAGAAAGGCAACGCCTGGCTGACGTTTTGCCAGATCGTCATGTATCCGGCGGCGTTCCTGCTCGGCCGGAAGAAGGTCGTCGGGTGGGAGAAATTGTCCCGCAGCGGCGGGTACCTGCTGGTGGCCAACCACATCTCGCACCTTGACCCGCTGTACGACTCCGTGGTGGTCCGCAAGGCCGGCCGGGTACCGCGGTTCCTGGCCAAGGCCTCGCTGTGGAAGGTGCCGGTGTTGGGCGGTGCGCTGGCCGGGTCCGAACAAATCCCGGTCGAGCGCAGCGGTGCCGGAGCCGGTCAAACGAGCCTGGGGAAGGCGACCGAATCCCTGCGCAACGGGAAGTTGGTGCTGATCTACCCGGAGGGCACCGTCACCCGCGACCCCGGTCACTGGCCGATGAAGCCCCGCCCGGGTGTCGGCGCGCTCGCACTCAGCGGCGACTTCCCGGTGATCCCCATGGCGCACTGGGGAACTCACCAGGTGTACAGCTCCTACGTCGAGGGCCGCCGGTTCCATCCGCTGCCGCGCAAGGACATTCACATCGTCATCGGCGATCCGATCGATCTGACCGAATTGCGTTCCCGCCCGGTGGACACCAGGGCGATCCGGGACGCCACGTTGCTGATCATGGATTCGCTGCGCGATCTGGTGGCCGAGATCCGACATGAGCCGCCGCCGAAGGAATACTTCGATCTGAAGAAGGCCGAGCGGCTGGCGAGCAGGCAGGCCCAGAAGGACGCGGCTAGCGCGGCCGCCGCCGCCGCGGCCGGCTCGGCGGCCGCCGCGACCGACGTGACGCCGCCGCCCGCTGCGTCGAACGGCGGCCACGCGCCCTCCCCGGCAGCCGATGCGGTACCCGCCGACACGGCGTCCCCTCCGGTGGCCGGCCGGCCACCGGCCGGGGACGAGGGGACCCATTGACCGCACCCGTCAGGCCGATCGAGCACGTCGCGGTTCTCGGTGCCGGCTCCTGGGGGACCACCTACGCCAAGGTGCTGGCCGATGCGGGCCGTTCGGTGACGCTGTGGGCGCGCCGGGATTCCATCGCGAGATCGGTGCGCGCCAAGCACGTCAATGCCGACTACCTGCCGGGCATCGAACTGCCGGAGACCGTCACGGCCACGTCCGATTTCGACGCCGCGCTGGCCGATGTCGACGCGGTGGTGCTGGCCGTGCCGAGCCAGGCGCTGCGGGAGAACCTGCGCGTCTTCCGCGACTCGCTGCCCGACGCGGTGCCGATCGTCTCCCTGGCCAAGGGCGTGGAGATCGGCACCGGGTTACGGATGAGCGAGGTCATCGAGCGGGTCGGTCAGCTCGACCCCCGGCGCATCGTCGTGCTCACCGGGCCGAACCTGGCGGTGGAGATCGCGCTGGGCCGGCCGACCGCCACCGTGCTCGCCTGCACCGACCACGATCGGGCGGTCGCCGTTCAGGTCGCCAGCGCGAATTCCTACTTCCGGCCGTACACGATCACCGACGTCATCGGGGCCGAGATCGCCGGCACCGGCAAGAACATCATCGCGCTGGCCTGCGGGATCGCCGACGGCCTCGGGCTGGGCCTGAACACCGCCGCCTCGCTGATCACCCGCGGACTGAACGAGGTCAGCCGGCTCGGGGTGGAGTTGGGGGCGCGGCCGGCCACCTTCGCCGGGCTGGCCGGGCTCGGCGACCTGGTCGCGACCTGCTGGTCGCCGCTGTCCCGCAACCGCACCCTCGGCGGCCGGCTGGCCGCCGGGATCGGGCTGGAGGCGGCGATGGAGGCGACGGGCGGGCAGGTGGCCGAGGGCGTCGTGAGCTGCCGTTCGGTACGCGATCTTGCCCTGCGTCACCAGGTCGACATGCCGATCACCGAAGGCGTGTACCAGGTCTGCTACCGCCACCTGCCGCCGACGCAGATGATCCGGTACCTGACCGATCGGCCGCACTCGCCGGAGTAGGCGGTCGCGGTTGACCACGGTCGGCGGGCTGGTCGTCGGAGCGCGGTCCGGATCCGGCTGCCCGGCGAGTCGCGAGCCGGGCGTCCCCGGGATGGGCTCGGGACCCTAGGGTGGGACGCCATGAGCCCCTCTCGCATCCGGGTGGCCGTCGTGTTCGGCGGTCGCAGCGGTGAGCATCCCGTGTCGTGCATTTCGGCTGCCGGGGTGCTGGCCAATGTGGACACCGAGTTGTTCGACGTCACCGCCATCGGCATCACTCCGGAGGGCAGTTGG
>DASQFG010000447.1:0-5834 GCA_035633315.1 Nakamurella sp.
TCAGAAGGCCAGCGCACGGTCGACGGCGTCCAGCACCTTGTCCAGGTCCGGGAGATAGTCCTCTTCCAGTCGGCTCGGAGGGTAGGGGGTGTCGAACCCGGCCACCCGCAACACCGGCGCGGCCAGCGAGTAGAACGCCTCCTCGGTGACCCTGGCGGCGATGTCCGCGGTGATCGACGACTCCCGGGGAGCCTCCGACACCACGACCAACCGGCCGGTCTTGCGGACAGACTCCAGCACCGGCCCCAGATCCAGAGGGGACAGGGTGCGAAGGTCGATCACCTCGAGCGAGCGTCCCTCGGTCGCAGCGGCGTCCGCGGCCGCGTGCAGGATCGGCATGCTGGGCCCGTAGGACACCACGGTGACGTCCGTGCCGGGGCGGCGCACCACGCTGCTGAAGCAGGCGGGCGGCCGCTCACGCTCGGCCGCGGCGTCCGTGAGAGCGGCGTCCGTGAGCGCGGCGTCCGTGAGCGAGAGGGCACCCTTCTCCCAGTACCGGCGCTTCGGCTCGAAGAACACCACCGGGTCGTCGCACGCGATCGCCGCGCGCAGCATGTCGTACGCGTCCTGCGCGGTGGAGCAGGCGACCACCCGAAGGCCGCCGATGTGGCAGAAGAAGGACTCCGGGGCCTCGGCATGGTGCTCGACCGCGCCGATGCCGCCGCCGAACGGGATGCGGATCACCAACGGCATCGACCAGGCCCCCTGGGACCGGTAGGTCACCTTGGCCACCTGGGAAACGATCTGGTCGAAGCCGGGGAAAACGAAACCGTCGAACTGGATCTCGGCCACCGGTCGGTAGCCGCGCATGGCCAGGCCGACGGCGGTGCCGATGATGCCCGATTCGGCGAGCGGCGTGTCCAGCACGCGGTGGTCGCCGAAATCCTTCTGCAGTCCGTCGGTCACCCGGAAGACGCCGCCGAGTTTGCCGACGTCCTCGCCCATCACGATGACCTTGGGGTCCTCGTCCATGGCGGCGCGCAGGCTCATGTTCAGCGCCTTCGCCAGCGTCACCGGCTTGCTGTCAGCACTGTCAGGGGGAGCGGCGTGGGGATGGGGTACCACGCCGTCGCTCACCGGGTCACCTGCCCGGGTGTCGCGGCGTCGTGGTCGCCCTCGAACGAGGCCAGGTAGGCCAGGTACTCCGCCTGCTGCTCGGCCAGCTGGTGGTGCGGCTCGGAGTAGACGTTGGCGAAGATCCGTTCCGGCGGCGGCTTTGGCATCGCGATGCAGTGGGCCCGGAACCGGGCGGCCAGTTCGTCCGCTTCGGCGCCGACCGAGTCGAAGAACTCCTGGTCGGCCATGCCCTGCCGGGACAGGTGCACCTTGACCCGCTCGATCGGGTCGAGCAGCTTCCAGTGCTGTTCCTCGTCGGCCAGCCGGTACCTGGTCGGGTCGTCGGACGTGGTGTGCGCGTCCATCCGGTAGGTGAAGGCCTCGATCATCACCGGCCCGTTACCCGACCGGCATTCCTCAAGGGCCCAGTGGGTGACGGCCAGGCAGGCCACCACGTCGTTGCCGTCGACCCGGACACCGGGGAATCCGTAGCCGGTCGAGCGTTCCCACAGCGGCACCCTTGACTGCTTCTCCACCGGCTCGGAGATGGCCCACTGGTTGTTCTGGCAGTAGAAGACCACCGGCGCGTCGAAGGCCGCGGCGAACACCATGCCCTCGTGCACGTCGCCCTGGCTGGTGGCGCCGTCACCGAAGAAGGCGATGGTGGCTTCGTTGCGGCTTTCCCCGTCGGCTTCCGGCGAACCGATGGCGCCGTCGAATCGCTGGCCCATCGCGTACCCGGTGGCGTTGAGCACCTGGTTGCCGATGACGATCGTGTAGCAGTTGAACCGGGTCGCCTTCGGGTCCCACCCGCAATGATCGGTGCCGCGGAAGATGCCCAGCAGCTGGGTCGGGTCGACGCCGCGACACCAGGCCACGCCGTGTTCGCGGTACGAGGGGAACGCCATGTCGCTGGGGCGCAGCGCGCGCCCGGCCCCGATCTGCGCGGCCTCCTGGCCCAGCAGCGGCACCCAGATGCTCAACTGCCCCTGCCGCTGAAGCGCATTGCCCTCCCGGTCGAAGCGGCGGACCAGCACCATGTCGCGGTAGAGCGCGCGCAGGAGTTCGGCGTCGACCTCGAACGGGAAATCCTCATGTGCGGTGAGCGTGCCCTCCGGGGAGAGCAGCTGGACCAGGTCGTCGCCGTGGCTGGTGGCCCGCAGGCCCGCGATCACCTCGGACGGCGTCGGCTGTCCCCGCAGGCCCGCGGCTCCGCGGGCGGCTGCGTCACGGGCCGTCGTCGGGTGGTACGGCGAACCGGGGCTCTCGGGCGATCCGGGAACCGCTGCCATGCGCATCTCCTCACTCGAACGCACCCGTCTCCCGGGATCTCCGGGCTGACCGGGTGTCGGCACCGGCGTGGCCTACGGCACGCGGGTGCGACCGGGCGGGCCCGTCGGCGATGACGGTGACTGCACACCCCGATCGGCCGATGGATCGCACCGACCGATCGGGGCGGGTACTCCGATATTGACACGGATACCGGCGCGATGTGTCGTGGGCCACGTCCGACCATCGGACGCCCCATCATCGGGACCTGCGGGGATCGACATGTTGATCAGCAAACGTCACCGCCGGGAACGCGATGTGGCGGCGACGCGCTCCGCCGGAGCGCGGCATACGATCGTCACGCTGCCGCGCGGACCGACGCGCCGGCCGGACAATCCGGAGGTCTGTTGTGGAGCTGGAGCACCGGTTCGAGGTCCCGGTCGGCGTCGAAAAGGCCTGGACCACCCTGCTGGACATGGAGCAGGTCGGCCCCTGCTTCCCGGGAGCGATCCTGGAACACGTCGACGGCGACGAGTTCAGCGGCTCGGTGAAGCTCAAGCTCGGCCCGATCCGGATGGTCTACAAGGGCACCGCGAAGATCGTCGAGAAGGATCCGGTGCTGCACCGGGCCAGGATCGAGGCGACCGGGAACGCGGGCGGCTCCACCTCCACCGCGGCAATGCTGGTGACCGCCACGGCGACCGCGCTGGCGCCGAACCGCACGGCGGTCGACCTGGTGACCACCCTGTCGCTGACCGGGCGGCCGGCCCAGTTCGGCCGCGGCGTGATGGTCGACGTCGGCAACAAGCTGATCGGCCAGTTCGCCGACTGCGTGTCCACCAAGCTCTCCGGGCGCACCGCCGGCGGCGCGGAGCTGATCGATGTCACCAACCCGGACGAGGTCGCCGCGGACGTGGCGGCCAGCGAGCAGGCGGCGGCCGCGACGCTGGTCGGTACCCCGTACGCGTCGGCCCCTCCCGGCCAGCAGTACCGGCCGGTCGCCTCGAACGAGCCGCTGAACGTGCTGCAGACGGCCGGTGCGCCGGTGCTCAAGCGGGTGCTGCCGATCATCCTCGGGGTGATTGCGCTGGTACTGCTGCGAAAGCTCCTACGCCGTTCGCCCGACAACGGGGACGACGGCTGATCAGTCCCGTCCGGACACCGGGGTCAACTCGCCTGGGTCAACTCGCCTGGGTCAACTCGCCGGAGTCAGCTCGCCGGGGTCAGGAACCGCCGTTCTTGCGCGCGGACTTGGCCCCGTACATCGCCGCGTCGGCCCGCCCCAGCAGCTCCCCCAGATCCATCCTGGCCCCCGCCTGGCTGCTGGCGACACCGATGCTGGCCGAGATGCCCACCTCTTTGAGCCGCTCGTGGACGCGGGAGGTCAGGTCCCGCGCCAGCACGGGAGTGCCGCCGACGACGAGCACTGCGAACTCGTCACCCCCGACCCGGGCGACGGTGTCCTCCGGCCGGAAGGTGCGCTTCAGCACTTCGGCCACCGACTGGATCAACGCGTCGCCGGCGGAGTGTCCGTGCAGGTCGTTGACGAGCTTCAGACCGTCCACGTCCACGTAGACGATGGCGAGGTCCGGATCCTCCTCATCCGGCGCTTCGGTGAGCGAGCGGCCGACCTCCAGGAATCCGCGCTGATTGGCCACCCCGGTGAGTTCGTCGGTGGTGGCCAGCCTGTGCACCTCCTCGCGGGCCTGTTCCATCCGCTGCAGCGTGCGGTGTCTGGCCACGTTGAGCACGATGGCAAGCGCGTCGGCCTTGACCAGCTGAGAGGCGAAGATCGCGGGCGACACCGGGATGCCGAAGGCGAACGCGCAGGCGATCCACGCCAGATTGATCGCGACGATGACGGCGGCCGCCCAGAACTGGTCGTGCAACAGCGCCCCCACCCCGACGATCACCAGCAGCATGCCGATGGCCGGGTAGGTGATCTTCGTGCCGATGATGTACACCAACGGGTTCAGGCCGACCATCACCGCGACGCCGACCCCGAGGCCGATTGAGTGCTGGCGCGGTCCTTGTTTTCTGCGCTGCCGAGCAACGCCACGATCTCGATCGGGGCATTCGGTTGCGACAGGCGCAGCTCGCGCTCGATGTTGTAAAGCGCCAGCTCGGAGTTCTCGAACAGCACGAGCCGCTTCGGACCCAGCCGCAGGATCTGCCGGCACAGCTCGGAGCCGATGGACCCGCCCGCCCCGGTCACCATGATGTTCTTGCCGCGCATGCAGGCGTCGAGCAGCGCAAGATTGGGCGGGACCGGATCCCGGCCCAGCAGGTCGCTGACGTCGATCTCGCGCAAATCGTCGACCCGGGCGTCACCGCTGACAATTTCCGCCAGGTTGGGGATGGTCTGGACCATCACGCCCTGCCCCTCGATCTGCCTGATGATCTCGGCCCGGCGCCTGCGCGAGGCCGTGGGCACGGCCAGCAGGACCCGGGAGATCCCGTGGGACTCAACCATGCTGGGCAACTGCAACGGGGAGTAAATGGAGATGCCGTCGATCATCGAGCCGCGCAGAACCGTCTTGTCGTCGACGAAAGCAACGACACGCAGGCCCTTGCCGACATTCAGCGCCCGCGCCAGCCGGACGCCTGCCTCGCCGGCGCCGTAGACGGCGACGCATTCGTTGTCCGCACCGCCTTGCAGCAAGGCCCAGCGAGCCAGGTAGCGGCTGCTGCCAACCCAGACCAGGGCGATCAGCGCATAGATCGCCGTGGTGGAGAAACCAACGGGAGTCTGCGCGACCGTTTGTCCGATCAGGTAAATGGCGATCGAGGAACCGACGACGCCTGCCCCCACGGCAACCATTGCCTGGGGACCAATGTAGCGGACGACCGAGCGGTACAGCCCGAAGACCGAGAACAACAGCAGGCTCACCATCGTGGCGGCCACGTAGAGCCATGGGCTGCTATCGAGACCATCCGAGAAGGAGTCGAACTTGAGGACGAAAGCGAGCCAGAGGGCCGCAGGAATGGATACAGCGTCCGCGGCCAGCATGACCGCGCGCTTCATGGGCCTTGGCAAGGCCCGAATTTTGTTCAGCATTAAACTTGGCCCAACCTTATCCATTCTCAGGCGCGGTATGGGCATCCATGCCGCTACGTTTATGGTCCAAAATTACCATGAAAAGCATCACCCAACCATCTTTGCCCGGGCATCAATGCCGCACCGAACCCTGAGCAGCCAGGAGCCAACGGTAGGTATCCGTAATACCCTTTTCCAGTGAAATCTTAGGGGCCCATCCGAGCCCGGCCAGTCGGCCGACATCGAGCAGCTTGCGCGGTGTTCCGTCGGGCTTGGTCGCATCAAAAGCGAGACGACCCGCAAACCCGACGATACTGGCGACAAGCTCAGCAAGTTCACGAATGGAAACATCCTGTCCGCACCCGATATTGATGAGTTCCTCGCTCTCATAGGTCTGCATCAGGTAGACAACAGCATTTGCGAGGTCATCGCAATGCAGGAACTCGCGCCTGGGCGTGCCGCTGCCCCATAC
>DASQFG010000448.1:0-3416 GCA_035633315.1 Nakamurella sp.
CGTCGCCGTGGGGGCTACAGGTGCGGTGGTCGGGGCCTGGACGCGCGACTCGACGACAGTCGCCGGTGACGGTTGTCGCTGCCACCGTCACCGTCGCGACGGACGCCGGTGCGGGCGCCTGAGGCGTCGGGGCGCAGCACAAACCAGCACGATCATCGCGCCGGACGCCGCAACCACTCGGAAAGCTCTTCGTGGATTCCCCTCGTGCCAGTCCGGCTCGACTCGCGGCTCGCCGGACAACCACAGCGCAGGTTGTATGGCTTTTCGCGAAGCGGACTCCCAATAGCCCCCATAGCTGAGGACATGCCCTATTCGGCTCCTCATCGTGATGGAAACGACGTGCGGAGTTGCTCTGGCGGCAACCTTCCACCCGCGATGGGCGGGGCGGATCCGGCGGGCGAAATACGATCCGATGCTGTCCGACGCCATCAGCTCCAGGTGAACGCGGCGGGGCACCGAGTACCGGTACACATCGCCGCTGCGGAACTCGATCTCGAGTTCGTTGGTGGCCGGGTCGAAACCGACCGACGCCAAGCTGCTGGAGGTGACTGGTTCGTACGTGCTGTCGGACTTGACCGCCAGCATGCAGGTCAGCAGATCGGCTCCCGGATTGTGGCTGGTCTTGAGAACCGGCGTGATCGTCTCCGACAGCGGTGCGGACTGCAGTTCCGCGACCTTGGTGCTCGCCGGGTAGGACTCTGGCCAGGAGTGGCGGTCGGGATCAGGCCGGGGTTTCACGGCCGGACGGTGACGCGATGCTGCAGCCCGTGCGCCTGGATGTCGACCTGCGAACCCGGAAGTCTCTGATCGCAATCCGGGCAGGTTCGATAGTCGAAGACCTCGATCGTTCGAGGGAACAGCCCCGGTTTCCTGCCCTTTCCTGGGTGGCCGTACCAGTAGGCACCTGCGACGGCCAGGGCGGTGAGCAAGAAGTCGGTCATGGCGAGTCCTCTTCGAGGGCCGAGCGGCTGGGATACTGCTCGGTGAGTCGGAGCAGCAGGGGATCGTCGGGGATACCCGCTCGGACCGATCGGTGGATTCACTTGAGGGACTTGGGTTTCGACGCGTCATTACTGCATCAGCGACGCGCGGACGAAATTGTTGACTCCTGTCACAGCCGTCACAGAACGGTGCCAGTTGATGCGCGCGGGCGAAGTTGATCCGCGCTAAAAAGGGGGGCGCGGGGAAGCGAACCGGCCCGATGTCACCGCGGGCCGGCCGCCACCTCACCGTTCAGCCGGACCACCAGGGGCGCAGCGGGACCTCGGAACATCCCTTCGGACCCGGTTTGACCGCGAGCACCTGGTGCAGCTGAATCTCGTTGCGCTCGAAACTCAGTCGCGAGGCGGCCATGTAGAGCCCCCACACCCTGGCCGTGCCGATCCCGACATCCGGCACGCAGGCGTCCCAGTGCTCCTTGAGGTTCGCGCACCAGTCGCGCAGGGTGAGCGCGTAATGCTCCCGAAGGTTCTCCGAATGCCGGACGTCCAATCCGACCTCCTGCATGGCCAGAATGATCCTGCCCGATCCGGTGATCTCCCCGTCGGGGAACACGTACCGGTCGATGAAGGCCTGCGTCTTGTACCTGCTGGAGTTGGACGGCCGGGTGATGCTGTGGTTGAGCAGTCGGCCGCCGGGACGCAGTTTGTTCTGCAGGAACGTGAAATACGACGGGTAGTTCCTCACCCCGATGTGTTCGGTCAGCCCGATGGATGACACCGCATCGAACCCGGTCTCGGTGACATCGCGGTAGTCCTGGTGACGGACCTCGGCGAGGTGGTGCAATCCCTCTTCTACGATGGCGTTCTGTGCCCATTCGGCCTGTTGCCTGGACAGCGTCACGGCCAGTACCCGGACGCCGCGGCGAGCGGCGTACCTGGCCATTTCCCCCCACCCGCACCCGACGTCCAGCAGTCGGTCACCGGCCTTGAGGCCCAGCTTGTCGAAGACCAGTGCGTGCTTGGCCTCCTGCGCCTGCTCGAGGGTGGCATCCGCGATCGGGAACACCGCGCAGGTATAGGTCATCGACGGGCCGAGCACCATCGCGTAGAAGTTGTTCGACACGTCGTAGTGCTTGCTGATCGCGCTGGAGTCGCGCTTCTTGGAATGTCCCAAGCCGTTCACCGTGCGCAGCCAGCGCGGGGTCGCCTCCTGCGGCGGCGGAGCGACCGGGGTGAGGCTGCGCAGTCCCACCGATGCCACGATGCTGCGCAGCTCGGCGGCCGTCGGACGCCGCAGGTGCAGGCCGTCGGCCATCGCGCGGAGCAATTCGTACGGGTCGGCCTCGTGAACACCGCGGAACTGCAGGTCGCCGGCGACGTAGGCGCGGGCCAGACCGAGGTCACCGGGAGCCGTCAGCACATAGGTCAACGCGCGCTGATTGGCCACGTGCAGACCGAAAGGCGCGTCCTCAGGGCCGGTGCTGCTGCCGTCGTAGGCGGTCAGCCGGAAGGGCAGCGGACCGTTGGAGACGGTCGCGGCGATGTCGGCGACGGTCATCCGGCCGCCGGACGCGCCGGTCGGGCGAGTGGCCCGCGGCGTCGCGGTGGGCTGGCTGGCCGCGAAAGTAGTGGCGCTCCTTGGTCGTGGCAGGGGGGCCGGGCCGGTGGGTTTCCCCGCCCTGGACGCCGATGCTGGGAATGGGAGGGTCTTGAACGTGGTCATTGTCGTCGCACCGCCTTGTCGTAGAGGGTGGGCAGCCGCGTGTGCGGATCGTAGCGGTCCTTCAGTTCGCGATAGGCAGGACCGCCGTAGAGAGCGTCGAATTCATTAGCAGTGTAAAACGAGTCCGAGTACAGCGACTTGTGGCCACCCATGTCGCGGACCTGATTTTCGATGAGCCGGTTGGTGGCGCCGGGGTGGCCCGGTGTGCTCGGCACGGTCGACCAGAAGCCGACGTTGACGTAGGTCTTCTCGGGCGGCATCGGGTAGAGCGGCCACGGCGGGGTCGGGTCGCCGGGGGACTTCGCCCCGACCCGCACCGGGCACAGCCACACCGGTTCGATCGGGATGGTGTCCATGAACCAGCCGACGAAGTCGGCCGTGCGCTGCACCGGCACCTCGATGTCCTGGACCACGCGCTCCAGGGGCGGGCGGTGGTGCAGCCGCTCGATCCCGTCGGCGACGCCGAACCGGCGTTCCAGCGCGATCAGCTTCCAGTAGAAGGAGCTGCGGCGAAGGCGGGACGGCCAGAGGCGCCTGACTGTCGGGTTCTGCGCGCCGAACGCCCGAGAGCACCAGAACCAGTCGGTGTCCCACCGCCAGAGATAGTCGTGGATGGTCAACCTGTCGGTGTGGCGTTGCTGGATCGACCGGTAGTAGATCTGCTGACCGGTGTAATCGCTCGTCGGACCGGGTGTGTCGGTCAGGGTGCCGAGCGTCAGGTAGCTCTCCGAGCGACTGAAGACGACGCCGTC
>DASQFG010000449.1:0-2886 GCA_035633315.1 Nakamurella sp.
TCCGCACGCCGGATCTCGTTCCGGCCGCTGGCCGTCCTACTTCTCTCGCAACCGGCGGGTGTAGTTCCGGTACACCCGCGGCCCCGGTCCAGCCGGCGTGGAGGGCGGCTCGGCAGGCATCGGCAGCCCCGCCAGGAACTCGACACGCTCCGCCGGTGATCGTCCGCCCAGCAGGTAGCCGAGAAAGACCACCGACCCATTGCTCTCGGACATCTCCTGCGGCCCCTGATCGCGCGTGCTGCCTGTCTGCTCGTCGAAGGTCACCTGCGCGATACCCGCGACGCGAACGACGTCCCCGCCGGCTGCTCCACGTCGTCCGCCGCGATCGTCGACCGGAGCCGGAATCGGCTTCGTTCCGACGGAAAGGTCGGAGTCCGGGTGCATGGAGCGCGGAAGCTCATGATGATCGTGGTCCTCGAGGCTCGGGTGTCGCCGGGCTTCCGGCGAATCTGTCCTCGATTCGGGGCCCGGACCCGGATAGATTGCCCGACCCATCCTGGAGAAATCCGGGAGATGTCTGAGAGTCACCGGAAAATCTCCGGAGACGGACGGCACGATGTCGACATTCGGTGGGTTCAGGCCCCGATCGCCGACGGTTCGTGGGAATTCAGCCTGGAGGCAGCGGCGCGGATCAGTACCGAGGCCCAGGTGCGGTACGGCCGCCAGGCGTCGGCGATCTGCAGGAATCGATCGGGAGTGCAGGGTTCCGGGAGCCGGTACAGCCGGGTGACCAGCTCCCGGACGATCGGTTCGTCGACGGGCGGGACGTCCGCGAAGCCGACGGCCCTGATGGTGATGAGCGAGGCGTAGAACGGCCCGATCCCCTTCAGATGCTGCAACTCTTGCGTGGTGATCTCGGGGCCGAGAGACTTCAGCCGGTCCGCGTCCAAGCGACCGGCCAGCGCCGCCCTGGCGATCCCCTGCATCCGGGTCATCTTCTCGGCATTAATGCCCGGGAATTCGCGAACGTCCAGCAGTTGCTGCGGCGTGGGCAGCGCCGCCAACCGCTGACCGGCCAGATCGAACACCCTGCCGTGCTGGAACGACAGCCGGCGACGGACCTCCGCCATCTGGTGCCCGGTCCGCCGCGCGCTCAACACCGACCAGATCGCAGCTTCGTAGGGGGAATAGAACAACGGGGGCAATAAGCCGGGGGCGACCGACTGCAGCCGGCCGATGACCGGATCGCGTCGGCCGACCTCGGCGAATCGCGCGGCGTCGTGATCCAGCGACAGCACTCGCGCGACCTGGGCGCGGACGGCGGCCAGGTCAGCCCGCGTCCCGCGGTGCTGATCGAGGCCGTGCACCACGCCATGGACGCCGCGGGCATCCTGTCGGAGTTCCACCCCGACCTGAGCGGTGCCGCCGTCGAGGCAGAACGCCAAGCGGAACACGCCGTCGAACCGCTCGGCCGAGCGCTGCCCGAACCCGAACTCGGCGGACTCGCGCAGGCTGAAGGCACCGGACGGGACGATCGTGAAAGTAGCCATGCCGGCATGATGCCCGGCACCACCGACAGTGCCCCTACGATCAGGGTTGGAGGGTCACCGTGGGCCACGATCCGTTCGTTGAGTGGCGAACGGGAGCGATGGTGATGCGCTTGGTGTCCGAGCCCACCGCAATGGCCAGCACTCGCCGCTCGCCGGCGCCCCAGCAGAAACCGTAGGTCAGTGCGGTGCGCCCGCGGTGCGTCGTCGCGGTAGGCCGGCTGACCGCGTCCGGGCTGACCTCGTCGCGGTAGGCCGGCTGACCGCGTCCGGGCTGAATCGTTCGAGCAGGTACGGGAGGTGGCGCAGGTATTCGACCCGCGGCGTGAGATCGCGCAGCAGCATCGCCTCGACGTAGACCGCGCCGTCGTCCGAGGCGAGATGGAGCCGCCAGGCCGGCACGGGGTCGAACGCTCGGTCGACCAGCGCGCCGGTCGGGGTACGAAGCGGGAATCGCACCAGCAATCCCACATCGGGGTCGGTGAACACCGACCATTCCGTAGCGCCGGATTGGTCCATCGCCTGTTCCCGTGAGCAGTCCGGTCACGATCCACCCGCCGCCGGTGTTCTGACCGGAGGTGGACTGCGTCGTCACGCTGCCACTGCGCGTGGCCCGAGAGTCCCGCGTCGTCCAGTCCGTTCATCGCAACGATCCAAGGGTCACGTAGGTTGACCCGATGCCGACGATCACCGTTCCTGGTCCCGCCCCGGAGAGCGAACGAGGCGCCTACGCCGCCGATCCGGTCCCGACCGCCGATCGGCCAGGTCCGTGGCCGGGCGCCGTCGTCATCCACGACGCCCTTGGACTGGGCGACGACATGCGCGAGCAGTGCGACTGGCTGGCCGCCGCCGGCTACGTCACGGTGATGCCGGACATGTACCACGGCAAGCGGATGATCCGGTGCGTCAAGGGCGCCTTCCAGCAGCTCATGGAGCAACGTGGCCCGGTCTTCGATCAGATCGACCAAGCCCGGTCCTGGCTGGCGGCCCGGGACGACTGCACCGGCACCGTCGGAGTCATCGGCTACTGCCTGGGTGGCGCGTTCGCGCTGGTGCTGGCCGGGCGACCCGGGTACAGCGCGGCCAGCGTGAACTACGGGCAGCTGCCCGAGGACATCGAGGCGACCCTGGCCGGAGCGTGCCCGGTGGTGGCCAGCTACGGGGGCAAGGATCGCAGTCTGAAGGGAGCAGCGGCGAAGGTGTCGGCGGCGCTGGAGAAGGCGGGGGCGCCGGCCGACGTCAAGGAGTACCCGAACGCCACCCATGCGTTCATCAACCGCCCCCCGCTGGCCTCACCCACGTGGGCGCTGATGAAGATCACCGGGCTGGGTGGCTACGACCACGACTCGGCCGCCGACGCCAAGCGCCGCATCCTGGCGTTCTTCGACCAGCACTTGCG
>DASQFG010000450.1:0-2795 GCA_035633315.1 Nakamurella sp.
CGAAGTCGCACGTCCGGCTGAGCGAGCCAACGTGCACCACTTGGTTCGCCCGCCAGCCGCCGATGCCCGACCGCTTCATCAGCCTGATGAACATGCGCTCGCTCTGAGCCGCTGCCCTGTCGCCGGCGGCAATCAGGAGCAGACCGGCGTCGTGAGAACCGTGACACCCGAGGTTGCGATAGTGCGCAGCCCTGACCTCGGCGAACCGCACCCGCGTCTGCAGCGCACGATCGAGCATTTCCGGGCCGGCGGAGCCGAGGGCCACGGCTGCGTGCAGGGAGGTGAGCGGCAAACCCGTGACCGCCACGTCGCGAAGGAGCGCGCGGTCCTCCGGCGGCAGGAATCGACGCTTGATCACAGCCTCTGGACGGGATCTGAGCCGGCGCGTTCGGGGAATGGTGATCTCCACCCGGCTTGGCGCCTTCGCGATGAGACCCCACCAACTAGCCGCCGCAATCCCGCTGACGCACGCGGGCTGACCGGCCCAGAGCGATGCCGCACGAATCCTGGATTCCGCGGTCTGGTGGCTCTCCACCACCCGGTAGACCTGCGGCAGCACCGACATCCACTCGCCGCGGGCGCGCAGACCGCGCTGTGCGTCGGCAGTGATCCCCGATTGAATCGCTTGCCGGTGGGTGATCAGCCCGTCCTGACGCTTGACGATCGCCGCGACGTCACTGCGATGACTCATCGGCAAAGCCTGGCTTGTAGTGAGGGTCCGGGGTGGGTGCTGGCTCAGATTGTGGATAACTGTCCAAGGACCTTGGCTGCTACCCACCCCGCGAACCCGTTCGGCACTCTGGTGATCACCGGACCGGGACCGAGACCGGTCGCTCACACACCTCCGAGTCCCGCAGCGGTGATCAACCAGCGCCGGTCCCACAACGGTGATCAACGGGCTCGCGCGGGGTCGGGGCCACACCGGACAGGGCTCGCGCGGCGTCGGGGCCACACCGGACACGGGCTCGCGCGGGTCGGGCCACGCCGGGCGCGGGCCGCGTGGGGGCGCCGTGGCGGGGTGAAGCCAACCGGAGCAGACTGACCAAGGTGTTCGCACGGTTCGACATCTTCTTCATCACCGCCGCGCTGAACAGCCGCGGAATAGCCTGGGAGGGCCTAGAGATGATCACTGACAAGGGCGTCGCGGTACCGGACGATATGGCCGGAGTGCTCGAGGCAGACTCGGCCGCGTTGACCGCGTTCCAGGCGCTCCGTCCCGACGACCAGCGCGTCTACGTCGACTGGATCGGCAAGTCCACTGGCGCCGACGAGCGGTCGGAGCGGCTGTCCGGCCTGGCCGTGCATGTTCAGACCTACGAGCGCAGGCCCGCCGAGGAGCACGGCTCACCGCACCCGCTCAGCGACGTGTGAGCTCATCGGGAGCGCCGTGCGCGGCACTCCCGATCCTCTTCACGACCGTCGTGTCACTGCCGGCAGCCTCGACGCTGCCGGCAGTTTTCGCGCCGCCAGCATTTCCAGCGCGACCGGCATTTCCCGCGCTGCCGGCAACCTGCACCCCGCCGGCGGTTTTCGCGTTGCCAGCATTTCCCGCGCTGGCCGGGCGATGGTTGGCCCCATCCGCCTGAACCGGCTCGGCGGCTCGGCCCAGGAAGTAGTCCCGTTCAGCGTCCGTGCGCGCGCATCCGGCGGCAGCCCTCCACTCCGCCCGCGCCTGCGCACGACGGCCCAGTGCGGACAGCATCTGGGCCCGCGCCCCGAACGCGTACGGGTAGCGCTCCAGGCCGCCCAGGCTGATCACCTCGTCCAGATCCGCCAGACCCGCGGCCGGCCCGGACAGCGCCGACACCGCCACGCACCGGCCGAGCGCGACCGTCGGCGACGGCTGCTGGCGCAGCAGTTCGCCGTACAGGTCCACCACCCGCCGCCAGTTCGTCGCGGCCGTGCTCGGTGCGCGGTCGTGCTCCGCGGCGATCGCCGCCTGCAGCGTCACCGGCCCCGGCGACCCGGACAGCCAGGCCCGTTCGAGCAGCGCCAGACCCTCCGCGATCGCCCGACGATCCCACCGGCTCCGATCGGCATCCGCCAGCAGCACCTGCTGTCCCTCGTCGTCGAGCCGGCCTCCCGACCGCGCCCTGGTGAGCAGGATCAGCGCCAGCAGCGCGGTGAACTCGGCATCGTCGGGTCGCAGAACATGCAACGCCCGGGCCAGATACTGAGCACGGTCGGCCAGGTCCTCGTCGGTCAGTGCGGCACCGGCAGCGGCCGTGTGCCCGAGCGTGAAGGCCAGGTAGACGACCCGCCGTACCGACGGCAGCCGCGCGTCGACCGTCGCGTCATCGGGCAGGTCCAGCGCCGGGCCCGCTGCCGCCAGTCGCTTCTTCGCCCTGGTCAGCCGGGCCGCCATGGTCGGCTCGCTTACCAGGAAGGCTGCGGCGATGGCCGCCGTCGGCACCCCACAGGCCAGCCGCAGGGTCAGCGCGACCTGCTCCGTGGTGGCCACCCTCGGGTCGCAGCACAGCACGACCATCCGCAGTTCCTCGTCACCGATGACGCCGACCTCGGTGGTCAGATCGGCCGCTGCGGTGACTCCGCTGAGCCCACCCGCGCTACGGATCAACGCCCGCCTGGCAGCCTGGGCGGACCTGATCCGGTCGATGGCCCGTCGGCGGGCAGCCGTCACCAACCACGCCTCAACCGACGCCGGCACCCCTCGCTCCGGCCAGGTCTGCAGCGCCAGCAGGAAGGCGTCGGCGGTGGCCTCCTCGGCGATGTCCAGGTCCCGGACCGATCGCAGGGTGACGGCGAGCACCCGGCCGGACAGCTCGCGCTGGGCC
>DASQFG010000451.1:0-6121 GCA_035633315.1 Nakamurella sp.
AGATAGGGAACGTGGTGCCGGCGCAGGATCGCGGACACCGTGCGTGGCGCCAGGCCCAGCTCGGCGCCGATCCAGTCCTGCCCCCGGCGCTTCTCGTGGCGCAACTCGAGCACACGTCGCTCAGCAGTAGCCGATGCGCGACGCGGGCAGTGCAGTGGCCGTGATGACCGGTCGGCCAGACCGGCCTCGCCCTCAAGTCGGAAGCGTGCAACCCATCGATGAGCGCATTGCCGCGACACCCCGAGCTCTTTGGCGACATGAGCCACCGGACGACCATCACCGATCACCCGCTCAACGAGAAGACGACGGCCGTGCAGATTCAAACGAGCGTTAGCGTGGGCCACGAGGACCTCCTGGTCGGTAGAGACGTCAGACATCTCCACTAAGCCGGGAGGTCCTCCCTTTTCACAAGACCTGGCCTGTCACCAGCGTCCCTGCCGGGTACATCTGATATGGAGTGGCCTGCTGTCAAGTGGGCAGGTGAAGGCCCCCGCTCGGGGTTGTGGTTGCGGGCGGGGGCCTTCTTCTTGTTGACCGGCGGTGCGCAGGGTGGCCAGCGTGTCGTTGGCGACGCGCGGTCAGACTGATATGCGCGGGTTGGTTACGGCAGGACGGTGGTTTCGGCTGGAACGGAACCGCGTGTCTAGATGACGAGCGTGACCCGGATCGGGCTACTCATAGGTGTTTCGCGGATCGTTCCTCGCGCTGCGACCACTCCCGGTGCACCGTCGGACATCTGTGGCGTGCTTTCGCTCAGTCGAGGACGGCCAGGGACCAGCACCAGCCGGCCAGCTCGCGGGCGATCGCGACGTTGGCCACGGTGTTGCGTTTGCGTCGGTCGATGAACGTGACCCACCGGCGGTGCAGTCGCTGGTTGCCCTCGTCGCCGCGGGCCCGGGCGGCGGCCGGGGCCAGGTCCCACCGGTCGCGCATGGTCTTGCCGACCTTGTAGCGGGGGCGGTGGTGCCAGGCTGCTTCGACCAGCAGCCGGCGGGCGTGACCGTTGCCGGTCTTGGTGATCGACCCCAGGCTCCGGGAACCTCCGGAGGAGTACTCGGCCGGGGTGAGCCCGACGAACGAGCCGATGTTGGCCCCGGTGAATCGGTGCCAGTCACCGATCTCGACGGCAAGTGCGAACCCGGTCAGGGTGCTGACCCCGCGCAGGCAACCGAGCCGGCGCACGACCGGGGTGAACTCCGAATCTGCGGCCATCTCCTCGATGGCGGCGTCCAACCGGTCCCGGCGGGCCTTCACCGCCAGGACTGCCTCGTAGTCGGAGTCGAACGCCAGCCGGGTCGGGGCCGAGGTCAGCTGCGCCAGCGCCTCCCGGCGCAGCCACAGGTCGTGCTTACCGGTCCACGCGTCACCACCGTCGTAGACGATGCCCTGACGCAACAGCAGCTTGGACAGCCGATGCCGGGCGCGCATCAGGTCACCGCGGGCGTCCTCCCGGGCCCGCACCAGGTCACGCGCGGCTTCCTGGTCCACGGTCGGGATCGCCACCGCGGTGATCTCGTCCAGGCGCAGCAACCTGGCCAGATGCAGGGCGTCCTTGGCGTCGGTCTTGACCCGGTCACCCGCCGGCTTCTGCAACTTCGACGGCGCCACGACCTCGCACCGGATCCCGGCCGAGGTCAGCGACCGGTACAGCCCGAACCCGGTCGGGCCGGCCTCGTAGGCCACCGCCACCGGTCCCGGCAGATCACCCAGCCAGGACCGGATGTGCTGGTGTGACGGAGTCAGTTTGGACTGGAACAACTCGCCCGTGACGCCATCGATCGCGGCTGCCGCGACCGAACGGGCGTGCACGTCGAGCCCCACACTCGTACGCTCGGTGAACACCGGGGCCTCCCACAACTGTCGGATAGGCCGAGCAGGCGGCCCCTGCTCGGTAACCCACGAACATGTGTGAGCGAGGCCCCGGCACGCAACCCCTCAGACGCCCTGAGCGGTCACTCCATACCGTCTAGCGCTTCGCACGGGCGGCGACGGAGACCTGGGACAGGTCGACTGCCTGCGGGAGCGTGATGTCGTCGACGGTGATCTCGACCCGGTCGTTGTAGAACGCGACCAGTCCGGCAATGGGTGCGAGCGCAGCGAACGGCTGCCGGTAGGACCACGCCACGTCCTCCTCAACCAGTCCGGGTACTTCAGCGGTCCAGTAGTCGCTGGTCTCCCCCTTGTATGGGCAGGCAGTCCGCGTGTCCGTACGCCGGAGCAGGCTCAGGTCAAGACAACTGCGGTCGAGGTAGTAGCGGGTCGGCAGCCCGGTCTCGAAGACGAGCACCGGCGACGTCGACTCGGCGAGAAGACGGCCGGACAGCTCGACTCGAACGTGTCGGCTGGAACGGAGTGCGTCGACACGGGTGTAGGGATTGCGTGGGTGCACGAAGACCTGCTCGTCCTCCTCGAACCAGAGCAGCGCATCCCAGTCGAAGCGCACCAGGCCGGCCAACGCCCCGGCCGCGGCGTCGTACACCCGGGCCACTGAGGGCACACCTACCTCACCGACCCGCAGGCCGTGCAGGTGCATAACTCCGCGGCGCAGCCGCTGCTCCCGACCCTCGTCGAGGAGGGAACCGGGGAGTACGTCGTCTCTTGGCACCAGGTAGTGCGGGTACTTCGGCGTGTCCCAGGCGTACACGGCCGAGGTCGTGTCGAAGACGGTCACGCCCGCGAGAACCCCACGGAGCCGCCGCGGCACCGGCTGCACCTGGTCCTGCACGTCGGCCATCGCAGGGAAGTCGGATGTCGTGAGAAGGGCGGCACTCATGAGACGTCGGTCTCGATCGTGAGCCGGAGCGTTACAGGGGTGCCGGTGACCGTGTTCCTCTCAGCCGGGTGCCGGTGTTCCGTCCGGTCGGACCACCAACCACGTCCCGCCGTACTCCTCGATGTCGTGACAGAGCACCTGGTACTTGCCTTCGTGGGCGTAGTAGTAGAGCGGATGGCCGGCGTAGGTCACCTGGGTGGTCCCGTCTGCACGGTCGGTAGTGCCGAGCAGCTCGGCGCTCACGTCGGCTGTGCCACGCGGCTCACCGGTGGTGAGCACCGGCGGCCAGTCCGCGGCGCAGTCGTCGTAGCAGGCCGGCCGGTCGCCGGACTCCGCTGTGAACAGGTAGATCGGCTGACCGGTGGCGTCGTACAGCATCGTGCCGAACTCGCTGTCGGCGGTGATGATCTTGGCCCCGGTGGCTGCCCCGCTGCCAGTGTCAGTGTCGGTGGGTTCCGGCGGGACCGAGGCCGGCGCGCTGGACGCCGTCGGAGAGGTCGACGCTTCGGTGGGGTCGGCTCGGGGCGACGACGGGGACGGGTCGTTCGACTCGCAGCTGGTGGCCAGGACGCACACGAGAACGACGATGGGCCCGACCAGCCTCACGGAGCGGTCTCCTGTTCCACGGGGTCGGCAGCTGCCCGCTCGGCGCCCTCGCGGAAGAAGGCGACAACGGCGTCCACGCCGCCCAGCGCCGCGAGCTGACGCGCTGCGCCGAACGGCTGGTTCCAGAATGGTCCGCTGCGCTGGACCCACGGACCTACGTAGGCGTAGGGCTCGGACAGCGTCGCGTCGCCCGGGGAGAGGCCGTAGTTGACGTCGTCACGGGAGATCCCAACGTCGAAGTGCTCGGGCCACAGCACCGGGACCTCGTCGGGCGCGAAGGCCCGCAGCGCGGCGTCGCCCGCGGCGAACGAGTCCAGCAGTGTGGCGACGTGGTCGGGGTCGAGCTCGATCGGGTCGTCGGCGGACACGTCGACACCGTCGCCGTAGACGTCGTTGAGACGTCGAGGCGTCAGCCCAGCCGCGGCGGCGACCTCCGCATAGCTGCCGCTGAGTGGTTGCCGCCCGTGGGCGCCCACCAGTTCGGTGCCCTCGATGCGGAGATCCGGTTCGGCGACGGTCGCGAAGCCGCCCGGGACCACCCGCAAACGAACGGTGTTGCTCACGGCGTACTGCGGTCCGGCGAGCAGCAGCTCGGCGACGCCGTGCAGGGCGGTGCGTGTGCGGGTGAGGTCCACGGGCGTTCCTGTCGTTCGGATGCGGTCGCTGTAACGCGACGTGACGCGGGCGGCACTGATGGGAGATCAGTCTCGATGGGAGCAGGAGCGTTACATGGACGACCACAGCCAGACCTGGCATCGCGTGAGCCCGGAGGACGTGCCCGACGAGGGTCGAGTCCGCAGCGTCGTCGTCGACGGTCGCTCGATCGCGATGACGCGGTGCGGCGGCCGGCTCGGCGCGCTGGAGAACCACTGCCCGCACCAGGGTGGACCGCTGGGCGAGGGCTCCATCGAGAAGGGGCTGCTGCGCTGCCCCTGGCACGGCTACGACTACGACCCCGAGACCGGTGCGCCCCCGGGTGCGCTGGCTGAGCACCTCGACGACCGGGTGCCGGCGTACGACGTCGAGGAGAACGCCGAGGGTGTCCGGGTCCGCCTCCCAAACCAGGTGGCACCCGCGCGCACCGTCGCCGACGTCCTGGTCGAGACCCTGGTCGCGCACGGCATCGACACCGTGTTCGGGATGGTCGGCCACTCCAACCTCGGGTTCGCGGACGCGCTGCGGCGAGCAGAGGAGCGTGGCGAGCTGCGCTTCGTGGGCATCCGCCACGAGGGCGCCGCCGCGTTCGCCGCGAGCGCCTACGGCAAGCTCACCGGCCGTCCCGCGGCCTGCTTCGCGATCGCCGGGCCGGGCTCCACCAACCTCCTCACCGGGCTGTACGACGCCAAGCTGGACGGCGCGCCGGTCGTCGCGATCTCGGGGCAGGTCCCGTCGAAGGTGCTCGGTCGCGGCGCGTTCCAGGATCTCGACCTCGGGGCGGTCTTCCGCGACGTCGCGATTTCGACCGCCACGGTGCAGTCCGGCAGCGACCATGCCGAGCTGGCGGCCCTGGCGGTGAAGCACGCCCGGGACGGCCGCGGCGTGGCGCACCTCGTGCTGCCCGACGAGGTGCAGGCCCAGCCCTCGCAGGCTGCGGCCGGCTCCCCGGACGGCCGGTACTCGCGCGGGCCGGTGGGTCCGGACAGCGACGCGCTGGCCCGCGCGACCAAGCTGGTCGCGGCCGCGCGGCGCCCGGTGATCGTCGTCGGCCACGGCGCCCGGGGAGCGCGCGCGGAGGTCGTCGCTCTGGCCGAGCAGCTCGGGGCGCCAGTTCTCACCACGTTCAAGGCCAAGGGGTTGGTCCCCGACACCCATCCGCTGGGAGCCGGCGTGCTCGGCCGCAGCGGCACCCCGGTCGCGAGCTGGCTGATGAACGAGGCGGACCTGCTGTTCGTCGTCGGCGCATCGTTCTCGAACCACACCGGTATCGCGCCGTGGCAGACCATCGTGCAGGTCGACGACACCCCGACCGCGATCGGCAGGTTCGACGCGGTGACCGCGGACCTCCTCGGCGACGCCGCCCGCGTCGTCCCCGCACTCGCCGAAGCGGTCCGGACGGCCGGCAGCCACGCTGAGGACCAGCGTGGCGACGTGGCGGAGCGCTGGGCGATCTGGCGCGCCGAGAAGGCACGGCGCGCGGCCGACGACCGCGGACGGGGCGTATCGGCGGCCGCCGTCTTCGCTGCCCTGTCCGAGCACCTGCCGGAGGATGCGGTCGTCGCAGTCGACGTCGGCAACCACGCCTATTCCCTCGGTCGCTACCTGGAGTCCAAAGGGCAGCCGGTGCTGATGTCGGGCTACCTGGGCTCCATCGGCTTCGGCTACCCCGCCGCGATGGGCGCGTGGGCCGCCGACCCGACCCGCCCGGTCGTGGCCGTGACCGGCGACGGCGGCTTCGGGCAGTACGCCATGGAGCTGACCACGGCCGTCCACCACGGCATCCCGGTCAAGCACGTGCTGCTGAACAACAACGCGCTCGGCAAGATCAGCAAGGAGCAGCTCGCCGCCGACTACCCGGTCTGGCACACCTCGCTCACCAACCCCGACTGGGCGGCGTATGCCGAACTGTGCGGCGCCCGAGGCCTCAAGGTCACCCATCGCGACCAGCTCGACGCCGCGATGGCTGAGCTGTTCGCCACCGAAGGACCGGCCCTGCTCTGTGTCGAGCAGGATGCCGAGCTGCTGTGAACGACCACCCGACCCCGACAGGCAGGAGAACCGTCATGACCGACGAGCATCGCCAAG
>DASQFG010000452.1:0-3622 GCA_035633315.1 Nakamurella sp.
CTCGTCATGCCCCCACCCCCAGGCAGTCGCGGAGCCGGATGAGGCCGTCACGCAGTCTGGTCTTGATCGTCGGCAAGGGCGCGGTCAGCAACTCGGCGACCTCCCGGTAGGTATAGCCGCTGTAGTAGGCCAGGGTGATCGATTCGCGTTGCAGCTCGGTGAGCGTGCCGAGACACCGCTGCACGGCGCGGCGTTCCAGCCCTGACTCCACCGCCTCCACGACGGTGTCGATGTCCCGCTCGACGGAGGCCTGCGCGACCTTGGTCTCCCGATCGGTGGCCGACTGCGCCGACCGCACCCGGTCGACTGCGCGGGCGTGCGTCAGAGTCATGATCCACGACGTCGCCGAGCCCTTGGCGGGATCGAAACGGCTTGCCCGGCGCCAGATCTCCAGGAAGACCTCCTGCGCGACCTCCTCGGCCTGGCTGGGGTCCCTGACGATTCTGCGGGCCAGTCCGAAGACCCGGGCGGCGAAGGCGTCATAGAGCTTCTCGAAGGCGTGTTCCTGCCCCAGCGCGGTCAATCCGAGTAGTTCCTCGGGGCTGGTGGGCTGGTCGGCCGAGTCCGGGACGGGCGTCAACGTCCGTCGCGGGTGGCCCGGCGGGCGCGGGACCGGGGATTCCGGGGGAGGCATCGGCTCATCCTTTCGCCCCGGCGAGTGAATGTGCGTGCCGGGTGCCTGCTTGCAGGACCATTCGTTGCCGGGGCCCGCCCGGATGGTCCGTCGCGCACCTGTCCGCCTCCGTGTGGCGCCGCTCCCGCCGACAGGACCCCGTAGCTCCCCGACAGACCCCCTGACAGATCGGTGACGGCTGCGGCCGCCGGTTCAGGGCAGCGGACCATGAGAGGGTGCCCGAGCCGACGCAGCAACCCCCAGAAGAAGATCAAAACGAAGAAAATCAGAGCGAAGAGAATCAGAGCGGAAAACATCAGGGCGAAGAAAATTCCGTCCCATCGGCCCATCCGGCCGGCGACGTGCCCCGAACCCCGGGCATGACCAGCAGCGCGCCGCCGATCCCGGCGGTCGATCCCACCCGGCCCGGGCCCGGCCCGTGGCGGCCGGGTGTCGCGCTGGCGGCGCTGGTCGGCGTCATCGCGGTCGGCCTCGCGGTCGGCATCGCCGAATTGCTGGCCGCCTTCGGCGGGTGGATCGGCGTGTTCGACGCGCCGGCGTCCCCGTTGACGTCGCTCGGCCAGTCGTTCATCCAGCTCACGCCGGAGTGGCTCAAGGAATTCGCCATCCGGACGTTCGGCCAGAACGACAAGACCGCGCTGGCCGTGGGTATGGGCGTCACGCTGGTCGTGGTCGCGGCAGCGATCGGGATCGTCGCCAGGCGCAGCCCACGAGTCGCCGTGGGAATCACCGTCGCGCTGATCGTGGTGGCGGCGGTCGCGATCCTCACCAGGGCCGGCAGCGGCATCGTCGACCTGATTCCGCTGCTGGTGGGCGGAGCCGTCGGGGTCGTGTTCCTGGTGACGGTATTCCGCCGCCAGGTCGTTTCGCAGGGCCGGAACACCACTACCTCCGCGGTCACCGCCGCGGGGCCTGATGAGGGGTCGACTGCACCGTCAGCAGCGTGGGATGAGGATCAGAACCTGCTGGCGGTGCAGTCGAAGGGGGCCAAGGGTGAGACGGATCCAGAGAATCCGAAGGCCGCGACGTCCGGTGCCGCGCACCCGATGTCGGCCGGGACCCGGACCGCCGTCCGGGCCGGCACAGCGCCGGGAACCGTGGACCGGCGGCAGTTCTTCCGGCTGGCCGCGATCGGCGCCGCGGCGGCGGCCGTTGCCGGAGCGCTGGCCCGGTGGATCCCCAGCACCGCGGAGGTCACCGCCAGCCGGAGCGCGGTGTCACTGCCCGTTCCGACCGACGTGCAGCAGGTCGGTGACGTCGCCCTGCAGGTTCCCGGCATCACCCCGTTCGTCGTCGACAACGCCGACTTCTACCGGGTGGACACCGCCTTCGTGCCGCCCCGGGTCACCACCGACATCTGGGAATTGCGGCTGCGCGGCATGGTCGACAACCCGATCACGCTCACGTACGCGGATCTGACGGCGATGCCGTCCATCGAGCGGATGATCACCCTGACCTGCGTGTCCAACGAGGTCGGCGGCGACCTGGCCGGCAACGCCCGATGGCAGGGTGTGCGGATCGCTGACGTGCTGGCGATGGCGAAACCGCAGGCCGGCGCCGACTGCGTGCTGTCCACCAGCTTCGACGGCTTCACCGTGACGACCCCGCTGGAGGCTCTGACCGACAGCCGGGACGCGCTTCTCGCGTTCGCGATGAACGGCGAGCCGCTGCCGATCGAGCACGGCTTCCCGGTGCGGATGGTCGTCCCCGGGCTGTACGGCTACGTGTCGGCCACCAAATGGGTCGTCGAACTCGACGTCACCAAGTTCTCGGAGGCGACGGCGTACTGGACGGACCGCGGCTGGGCGCCGCAGGCTCCCATCAAGACCGCGTCCAGGATCGACGTGCCCGCCGGGTTCGCGCAGCTGTCCAAGGGCAGCACCGTCGCCGTCGCCGGCGTCGCGTGGGCGCAGCACCGCGGCATCTCCGCAGTCCAGGTACAGATCGACGACGGCGACTGGCAGGACGCGACGCTGTCCGGTGAGGTCAGCGCGGACACCTGGCGGCAATGGGCCTACCAGTGGGACGCCACTGAGTCCGGAACGCACACCCTGCGGTGCCGAGCGATCGACGGCAACGGCGATGTGCAGACCGATCAGGTCCAGGGGGTGATGCCCGACGGCGCGACGGGATGGGATTCCCGTCAAGTGACCGTGACGGCCTAGCGCACCGTCCCCAGAACGCACCTGCATTGCTGAAATCACTGCACATCATCCAGAGCGCAGACCGCTCATCGACGCCGGAGTTCCCGGCGCACTTCACTCCAGGAGCAGACATGTTGATCAAACGCGCCCTTACGCTGGTTGGCGGGGTGGCAGTCGCCATCACGCTGGCCGCCTGTGGATCGAGCACCACCCCGGCCACCAGCAGCACCTCGGCGACGACCTCCGCCGCGGCGGAGTCGACGATGTCGTCGGCCATGTCATCGTCGGAAGCCATGACGTCCCCCGACATGACCACCTCGTCCATGGGGTCGGGCTCGGCCATGTCCGGCGAGGCGGCGCCCGCCGCGCTGGTCGGCCCGGGGTGTGCCGACTACGCCGCGGCGGTTCCCTCCGGCGCCGGCTCTGTCGGGGGCATGGCCGCCGATCCGGTGGCCGTGGCGGCCTCCAACAACCCGCTGCTGACCAGCCTCACCGCGGCGGTGTCCGGCAAGGTCAACCCGCAGGTCGACCTCGTCACGACGCTCAACAACGGCGAGTTCACGGTGTTCGCACCGGTCGACGCGGCCTTCGCCAAGATCGACGCCGCCACCATGGATTCGCTGACCACGAATGCGGCGCTGCTCTCCGGGATCCTGACCTACCACGTGGTTCCCGGGCAGCTGTCGCCCACCGAGGTCGTCGGCACCCATCCCACCGCCAATGGCGCCACCCTCACGGTCACCGGATCCGGTGACGCTCTGCAGGTGAACGGTGCGAACGTGATCTGCGGCGGGGTGCAGACCAAGAACGCCACGGTGTACCTGATCGATCAGGTGCTGACGCC
>DASQFG010000453.1:0-3867 GCA_035633315.1 Nakamurella sp.
AGCAGCCGCCACGTCGGCAACCCGGCAAGCGGACGAGGTCATTGCCCGCACCGGTACGGACCACCAATCGAGCCGCTCCCACCGCCGCGGACACCGGCCGGTGATGCCCGGCTGGGAGGACATCCTGCTGAGTGGCGGGTCGACTCCGCAGATCTAGTCACCCGCCGGCACCGGGGCGCACCCATTCCTGCCGATGGCCGAAAGCCTCTCAACCGCTTCGTGCGTAAAGGCTTTCGGCGATAGGCTGGCCTGCAGACTCGCGGGTCAGCCAGCCGCGTTCGGCGGCCTCGCGGAGGGCCGCCGCGAGCACCGCACCGGCAGGGCGGCGGCGGCGGCGGGCGGCCGGCGCAGTCGACACGAGCGAGATGTTGACGTTCGTTCCCAGTTCAATGGCGAGCAACCCGGACTGCCACCCCGCGCTCGCATACGCCCGCAAGCCCCCCGCACCAGCGCTGGTGCCACCCCCTTCATCTCGGCGATCCGCGCCGGGTCGACATCCCGCAACACCTGGTGGCCCCTTCAGCACGCGCCCCGCCACATCACGACCAAGCTGCAACAGCATCGGGCGAGTGGTGACGTCCTCCCGGTGGCCGGCCGCTCGCAGGCCGTTCGTCAGCTCGGCGCCCGCACCGTTGGTCCACAAAGGCGTGCGGGTCGGTGCCGGACACCCGGGCCGCGGCGGTCACCGCGGCCGGCGTCGGGACGACGGCATTGTTCACCACCGGGTCAGTGAAATGTGCTGCCACGTAGCCATTGTCGCGGATCACTGCGGACCCGGGGGGTGGCCGCAGCGAAGGCCTCCCAGGAGGCCACCAGGATCCCCGGGTAGGGCTCGAAGTCCTTCGTGACCACACGATCGCGCGGACGTCGAGCGCGACCTACCCTCACAGGATCAGCCCGGCGACGGCGAGCGAAAACCGTCCGTCAAATCCAACAGTTTCGAACACAGATCACCAGACGTTGCGTTCGAAACTGTTGACTTCTCTGAGTCCAACGGACATACTGAAGGCCGTTCCCGGCGCCCCGCGGCAGCCGGCATAGCGGCACCGAAACTCCCACCCCGCAGCAGTTCCGACGACACCGCCAGGAGAACAGTGACGTCCATCGCCTCCCGTGCCGACGACGGCCGGGTCACCCGCATCGCCGCCACCATGGCAGACGGTCGAGAGATCATCTACTTCGACGAAACTCCCGACGCAGTGCGCGTTCTCACCGATCCCCGGGACATCTCGCCGGTGGATCCCGGCTCCCATGTGCGCTATGACGTGCTGCTGGGAGAGTGGGTCGGAATTGCCGGGCACCGGCAGACCCGCACCTACCATCCGCCGGCCAACGCCTGCCCTTTGTGCCCGTCGACCGCATCGAACCAGAGCGAGGTCCCCTCGCCCGACTACGACGTGGTGGTCTTCGAGAACCGCTTCCCGTCGTTCGCGGGAGCCGGCGAAATCGCCTCCGATGGAACGCTTTTCGACACCCGGCCGGGGAACGGGCGGTGCGAGGTGGTGTGCTTCACGTCAAATCACCATGCCACCCTTTCCTGGCTGCCGCCCTCCCGGATGCGGACGGTCATCGACGCGTGGGCCGACCGCACCGCCGCGATGTCCGCGTCGCCGGGCATCGAGCAGGTGTTCTGCTTCGAGAACCGTGGCGTCGAGATCGGCGTCACGCTGGCGCATCCGCACGGCCAGATCTACGGCTACCCGTTCGTCACGCCCAAGACAGCCGCAGCGATCCGATCGGCGCGGGCTCACCAAGCCGCGACCGGATCGAACCTGTTCGCCGACGTGCTGGCCGGGGAGTTGGCCGACGGGTCGCGGATCGTGGCCGCGAACGAGCACTGGGTCGCCTTCGTGCCCTTCGCGGCCCGCTGGCCCGTCGAGGTGCACCTCTACCCTCGACGGCAGGTGCGCGACCTGACCGTGCTGGACGGCATCGAGCGCGCTGCGTTGGCTGAGTTGTACCTGGACGTGATCAAGCGGATGGAGGGCATCTTCGTCGACACGCTCCCTGCCATCACCGGCGTGCACCAGGCGCCGGTCCATGCGGCCGACGAGGACTTCCGCCTCCACCTGGAGGTGTTCTCCATCCGTCGCGACGTCGGAAAGCTGAAGTTCCTGGCCGGATCGGAATCGGCCATGGGCGCATTCGTCAACGACATCACCCCCGAAGTGGCCGCGGAGCGGCTGCGCGCGGTGGACACCGAAACCGAAAGGGTTGCCAAGTGAAGTCTCTGGTCGTGGGGGGCGCCGGCTACATCGGATCGGTTGTCACCCGGCAGTTGCTGGCCGAGGGGCATGACGTCGTCGTGCTGGACGACTGCTCGACCGGGCACGACGATGCGGTCCCGGCCGGCGTCGAACTGGTCAAGACGGACATCGTCAACACGTCCGACGTGCTGGCAGGTCAGGGATTCGACGCGGTCCTGCACTTTGCCGCCAAGTCCCTGGTCGGGGAATCGGCCACCAACCCGTCGCTGTACTGGCGCACCAACCTCTGTGGCACCCGCGCGTTGCTCGACGCGGTCACCGAGCACGAGGTGCCGACCCTGGTCTTCTCCTCGACCGCTGCCACCTACGGCGAACCCGAGGTCGTGCCGATCACCGAGGACGCGCCGACCCGGCCGACCAACACCTACGGCGCCACCAAGCTCGCGGTCGACATGATGATCACCAGCGAGTGCGCGGCCACCGATCTGGCCGCCGTGTCGCTGCGCTACTTCAACGTCGCCGGGGCCGCGTTCGGCGTCGGCGAGCGGCACCGCACCGAAACCCACCTGATTCCCATCGCACTGGACGCGGTTGCCGGACGTCGCGATGCGCTGAACATCTACGGTGACGACTGGCCCACCCCCGACGGCACACCGATCCGCGACTACGTGCACGTCGCGGACCTGGCCCGCGCGCACGTGCTGGCGCTGACCGCGGCGGCACCCGGCGAGCACCTGATCTGCAACCTGGGCAACGGCAACGGGTTCAGCGTCCGGGAGGTGCTGGCCACCATCGAGGAGGTCACCGGCCTGCCGGTTCCGGTCACCGTCGGACCACGCCGCGCCGGCGACCCTGCAC
Organism: Nakamurella sp.; assembly: GCA_035633315.1. Lineage (GTDB taxonomy): Bacteria > Actinomycetota > Actinomycetes > Mycobacteriales > Nakamurellaceae > Nakamurella. The sequence continues at coordinate 3,066 of DASQFG010000453.1, forward strand.
GACTTGTCGCCTCCGCCGAGCGGGCGGCGAAGCGGCTTGGCTGGAGCCCCGAGCTGACCCTGGCCCAGATGGTCGCCGACGCCTGGGAGTTCTCCGGCGGTACCGTCGGGAGCGCGAGAGCGGCCGGATGAGCGCGGCAGAACTGTTTGCGCAGAGCTACTCTCGCGACCCGGACGGGGTCTTCTCGGCACCGGGCCGGGTGAACCTGATCGGCGAACACACCGACTACACCGGCGGCCTCGTGCTGCCCTTCGCCATCGACGCGCGAGCCTGGATGGCGGCGGCCCGCACCGACGACAGCGTTGTCAGGGTGGTCTCGGCACAACGTCCCGGACCCGTCGTATCCGTCGCTCTCGACGAACTCACCCCGGATTCCCCCGCCGCTGCGTCCTGGGCCGGCTACGTCTTCGGCGCCGTCTGGGCCTTGCGCCGGGCCGGCCACGACGTGTCCGGGTTCGACCTGGCGCTGGATTCCCAGGTGCCGACCGGAGCCGGGCTGTCCTCCTCCGCGGCCGTGGAATGCGTGACGACACTGGCAGTGTCGAGCCTTTCCGGCCTGACCTTGCCGGTGTTGGAGATCGCCCGGCTGTCCCAGCAGGCGGAGAACGACTTTGTCGGCGTGCCGTGCGGTCCGATGGACCAGACGGCGTCGGCCGCCTCGCGGGCCGGATCGGTGTTGCTGTTCGACACCGGGGCCGGCACAGTCGAGAACATTCCGTTCAACCCCGCGGCCGATGGCCTGGCCGTGCTGGTGATCGACACCAAGGTGGCGCACTCGCTGGCCGACGGCGAGTACGCCAGG
>DASQFG010000454.1:0-6582 GCA_035633315.1 Nakamurella sp.
GGAACCCAAGATCATCGCCGCGGACGGCCGGCCGGCCGGGCTGAATCTGACCAGGGCATCGCTGGACGCGGTGATCAAGTACCCCTGGCCCCGTCCCGCCGGTGGCGGCAAGTTCGGCGTCTACCCGGACGACGTCACCGTATTCGAGTGGATCCGGAGCGGATCCGCGGCACCGGAACGGCGCTGCCTGGAAGCCCAGGTGATGGATTGGGCCGATGACGTCGCATACTCCGTGCACGACGTCGAGGACGGGGTCAGTGCCGGGCGGATCGACCTCACCCGGCTCGCCGACCCGGAGGAGCGCCGGCAGGTGGCACACGCCGCCGGGGTTTACTCCGCGGAATCCGCGGACGACCTGTTCAGCGCGCTGAGCGACCTGCTCGCGCTGCCGGTGGTGGCCGCCGCGGTCGGCCAGCCACGCGGGCCTCAGGGAGACGCCGCGGTGAAGGGGATGACCAGCGAGCTGACCGGGCGGCTGGCCACCGGCCCGATCGCCGACACCAGAGCGGCGGCCGGCGACGGACCACTGCTGCGGTACGCGGCCGATCTGCGGGTGCCCCGGTTGCTGCGTGCCGAGGTCGCGGTGCTCAAGGCGGTCGCGGCCAGATACGTGATGGCCGATCCGGTCCGCCTTGACATCCAGCTCCGCGAGCAGCGGCTGCTCACCGCACTGGTGCTGGCCATCGTCGAGAAGGGTGCCCCCGCGCTCGACCCGATGTTCGTGCCCGCCTTCGAGCAGGCCGACGGGGACGCCGATCGGCTCCGGGTCGTGCTGGACCAGGTGTCGCTGCTGACCGATGCCCAGGCGGTGACCAGGCACCGCCGGCTTGTCGGTCCCAGCCAACCGTTCACCCGTGAGTGAAACCGCCCACGAAGACCGTAGGGTGACGCCACTGTGGTGTCATGGCGACGAAAAGCGCGATCGGCAAAGCAGTGGCGGGGCTGGCGGCGGTAGGCGGGTTGCTGGCGTTCTGGCGGTGGCGACGGCAGCCCGCGGGAGCGGGCCGGCGGCCGGATGACGGCGGCGGCCTGGCCGGGGTGCGCGAACCGCGCCGCCCGCTGCCGCCGGTGCTCAGCGGCGCCGCGGCGGCCGATCCGCAGGAGTAGCCGGCCGTACCCGGTCGGCCACGGCTGTTCCTGGTGTGGACAACCGTCGGACTCCTCGACCGCGCCGACATAGACTCGGGTCCGTGGCTGGGCGGATCTCCGATACCGATCGGGAGCGGGTCCGCGAAGCCAACCGGATCGAGCAGGTCGTCGGCGAATACGTGGCGCTCCGGTCGGCCGGCGGCGGGAACCTCAAGGGACTGTGCCCCTTCCACGACGAGAAGACGCCGTCCTTCCAGGTCAGCCCGGCGCGCGGGTACTACCACTGCTTCGGCTGCGGGCAGGGCGGGGACGTCTTCGCGTTCATCCAGGGAGTCGAGCACCTGAACTTCAACGAGGCCGTCCAGCGGCTCGCCGACCGCTCCGGGATCCGGCTGACGATGGTCGAGGGCGGCACGTCGACCCGCACCGAGCGGAACACCAAACCGAGGCTGATCGCCGCGAACAAGGCCGCCGCGACGTTCTACGCCGAGCAGCTGACCACGGACGGCGCGGCCACCGCGCGCGAGTTCCTTGCCGAACGCGGCTTCGACCTGGCCGCCGCGGCCCACTTCGGCTGCGGATACGCGCCCGATGGCTGGGACCAGCTGGTGAAAGCCCTGACTGCGCAAGGCTTCTCGCTGGAGGAGCTGTTCCGGGCGGGCTTGGCCCGGCAGGGTCAGCGCGGCGCCATCGATCAGTTCCACCGGCGGCTGCTGTGGGCGATCCATGACGCGGCGGGCGACGTCGTCGGGTTCGGCGCGCGCCGGCTGTTCGACGACGACCGGCTGGAAGCCAAGTACATCAACACCGCCGAGACGCCGCTGTACAAGAAGTCGCAGGTGCTGTTCGGACTTGACCTGGCCAAGCGCGACATCATAAGGAGCCGTCGGGCCGTGGTGGTCGAGGGTTACACGGACGTCATGGCCATGCACGTGGCAGGGGTGACCACTGCGGTTGCCTCCTGCGGAACCGCGTTCGGCGACGAACATATCAACGTGTTGCGCCGTTACTTGCTAGACACTCAGACAAGCGCCGGAGCCGAGCGCGTGTATCGCGGTGAGGTCATCTATACATTCGACGGCGACTCCGCGGGTCAGAAAGCCGCGATCAAGGCATTCGACTCTGACCAGAAACTCGCGGCGAACACGTTTGTCGCGGTCGCGCCCGCAGGCATGGACCCCTGTGAACTCCGGCAGGACCAGGGCGACGAAGCGGTCCGCGCTCTGGTCGACGGACGGCGTCCGCTATTCCAGTTCGCAATAGGATCCATTCTGGACGGCTACGACTTGGAGACTGTCGAGGGACTCGTCGCGGCAAGAACTGTCGTTCCCGGAGTGATCGCTCAGATCAAGGAAGAGACACTGCGTGAGGCGTATGCGGTGCACTTCTCGTCGTGGCTCAGGCTGGATCCCAACGAGGCGCTCAAACAGGTACGGCAACAGGTCGTGGCGCTGCAGGGCAATGGCGGCGGACGTGGTGGCCATCGTAGGCCCGCGGCACTCACCAGGCCTGGGAATGCGACTGCGCGCGACGGGCAACGCGGCAAACGAGGCGACGTCCCGCCCGAAGCTATTGTGCCGCTCGATCGAGACGAGCCACCCGACGAGGATCACCCGCCCGACCCCTTGCACGAGGACGGGTCGGCAGGTGCCCGCGAGCTGTCCGGGCCGGCCTTCCGGCGCCCCGACCCGAAGGAGCAGAATCTCAAGGCGGAACGCGAAGCGCTGAAACTGGCGCTGCAGCAACCTGACCTGGTGGCCGCCGCGTACCAGCAGGTGCAGGCCGAGTCGTTCACCGAGCCGGCCTACGCGCAGATCCACCGCGCGATCGACGCCGCCGGGGGCCCGAGCATGGACCGCACCGGCCCGGTCTGGGTGGACGCGGTCCGCGAACAGCTGCCGGCCGGTCCGCTGCGCACCCTGGTCGGCGAACTCGCCGTCGATCGCCCGGAATGGCCGTCGGATCAGGTCGAAGGACGGTATGCGGGTGCCATCCTGGCGCGGCTGGCCGAGCGGGTCGCGCTGATCGAGGAACGGAACCTGCACTCCGCGTTGCAACGCGCCGAGGCGGCGGGTGAACCCGACCGGGTTCGCGAGCTGCTCGGGCAGCTTGTGGAGGCGGCGAACTACCGGCGGGCACTGTCGGACCGAGCGAAGGACCAGGTGTGACCGCCATGGCACCCACGAAGTGGCCATGGCGACGCGCCCCCGTGCCGCCCTCGCTGCGCGCCGCGCTTGACCAGGACGAGCGGATCCTGGCCATTGCCTGGTGCACTGACGGAAGAGGGCTGGCGGCAAGCCGTTTCGGGTTGTGGACGGTGGACGCCACGCTCCCGCAGCGGTGGGGTTGGCACCTGATCTCCAAGGCGCGGCTGACCGGCGAAGCGTTGGCCGTCACGGTGGCCGAGGTCGTCGGGCAACTCTCCGACGGCACCCAGGTCCTGATCGACATGCCGGTGCGGGACTTCCAGTTGGCCGAACCCGGTTCCCTCACCGACGTGGTCCATGCCAGGGTCCGCCGCTCGGTGGCCGCGAGCCGCTACCTGCCGTGGCCGGGCGGCGGGGGATGGGTGGTGCTCCGCCGGGTACCCGGTCAGGACGGTGTCACCCGGCAGGTGCGCCTTGATCCGGGTGCGGACACTGACACACCCGGCTTCGAGCGGGCGATCGGAGCGGTCGCCGACGATCTGGCCGAGGATGTGGGTTCCGGCTGACCGATAGAGTCGGTGACGTGAGTCTTGAAGCCGCCGAACCCTATGAACCCCGAAAGCTGCGGGCGTCCGACTCCGATCGGGAGCGGGTCGCGCAGGTGTTGCACACCGCCATGGCCGAGGGCAGGCTGACCGTGGCCGAGTTGCAGGAGAGGCTCGACATCGTCTACGCCGCTAAGACTCTCGGCGAACTCGAGCCGGTCACCCGGGATCTGCCGGGCCACACCGACCTGGTGCCGAGGCCGCCCGCAGGGCCCGTTTGGCCGAGTGCGCCCAAGGCCCAGACCGGGCCCGCTCGGCTCGCCTCCGACCTGCCCGCCACACCCGACGCCAGGGTCGGCGGAACACCCACCTCGGCGGCGGCGTTCGCGCTGATGTCGGGCGCGACCCGCAAGGGACCGTGGGTGGTGCCCGGTCAGTTCACTGCCGTGGCCCTGATGGGCGGCGTCGACCTCGACCTGACCCAGGCGCAGTTCGCGGAACGAGAGGTCACCATCACCGCGGTGGCCATCATGGGCGGGGTCGACATCGTGGTGCCCGAGGACATCACCGTGATCGTCAGCGGAATCGGCTTCATGGGGGCGTTCGAGGACAACGCCCAGGTGCAGGGGACGCCCGGCGGCCCGGTGGTCCGGATCAACGGTCTGGCGCTGATGGGTGGCGTCGACGTCCACCGCCGCAAGCGGCGGCGCGGCGAGATCGAGCCGTAGCCGGCTCCTGGCGAGCCCCTATCGGGCAGAGTCCTTGGAGAAGACCTGCGACACCTTGGCCTGCACGAAGCCTGCAGCGCCCTGCACGGCCGGGTGGTCGGCCACGCTGGAACCCCACCGCTTGATCTGCTCGTAGCGTTCACGCCCTGCGCGCGACCCGAGCACGTAGCCGATGGCGATACCCAACGCGATCCGGAACATGTGATGTGACCTTCCTGATATGTGTACCCGTCAGCCCCGGTACCCGGGACCGGCAAACGTCAAGCAAGTCTTCCCTATCGCCGGCGCCGCCCTGCGCACTGGTCGGGCGGCGGCTCGGTCACCCTCGTCAGGTGGCAGACCAGCATGGACGCAGGCTGGCGGCGGTCGGCGCGTCGCCAATTCGGACAGCCGCCAACGGTGGGCTATTCTGGTCCGGTGCTGCCGACGTAAGGCAGCGCCGGTCCTCCGTAGCTCAATTGGCAGAGCATCCGACTGTTAATCGGACGGTTACTGGTTCGAGTCCAGTCGGGGGAGCAAACGCCCAGGTCAGAGGGCTCGTCGCGACTTCGGTTCAAGATCAACCCATGGTTTACCCATGTTTTTGAGTTGCACCCGCTGGGCAGGCAAGATCCACTCCACGCGGTCCCCTTGCTCGCTCTCGTGGATCTGTAGTGAGCATCGGTCCTGCGCCAAGCGACACGTAGAGCATGGCTGGCCGAGCCGGGCTAGGGAGTTCGCTTCGCGGCGAAACGGGTCGCCAGGCAAAGGGACGGTGAGTCGAGGCCGACGAGCCCTCGTGCCCTGATCGGCAATGGCCCGGCGCTGACCCCGCCAATCGCTACGACGCTGGTTCGGCGAGGGAAAGATCCGAGACTCGGTGTTGCTGGCTCGGCGTGGTCAAGAAGGTCGGCAGCCACCAGGCGGCCCAAGTCGCCAAACTCGCTTCGACCTGTTGTCAGCACGCGCTGCAAGCCCTTCGCCCCCTTTGGGCAAGCCAAGCGACTGGAATCGAACACCTGTACTATCATTGGCCAATGCCAGATGATCACAATGGGCACACGGTTGCCGAGGGTGGGCTTTCGTCGAATCCGCTTGGCCATCGCCGACCTGACCTACGTCCGCCTGAACACGACCTGGTGTGCTGGGCAGCGTCGATCGGCGGAGCTCGACGCTTGACCCCTCACGAGGGGTGGGATGTCGTCGACGCCTTGGCCGCACAACGTCTCCGCGATGGTTCCCAGGCGTGCATCTGCGCGAAACGGAACGGACAGAGGCGAGGCCGCCGTCAGCGGTAGGGCTGGTCGCGAGTCTGGAGCCATAAGAAGGCGGTGGGGCGCTGAGTCCGCCCGGGGGTCTGGTCTGTGTTGGGGGCTCAGGGGTTCGGCGCGGACCCCGTCCCTGCGAGTTTCAGCCCAACCAGCCAGTCGACGACTGCTGCGCCTACATCGGTTGTGGTCCGCCAGGTCGTCCCGCGGAGGCCGCTGCGGAGAGTTCGATGATGACGTCAGTGTGCTGAATGCTGCCGACGGCACTGCACCTCGTCCTGACTCCCCGACGCAGGGCGGGCCGATCAAGCCCGGTGATCGCTGCGCCGAGATCGATCGGTGGCGGGTTTGACGGGGAGGAGGCCGGCGATGTACACCAGCTGTTCGCCACCGGACAGCGCGGCGGTCCGAAATCAACCGACAACCGACCCGGTCCAACCTGGTTGGTCGGCTTGATCCACGACCATTGGTGGTCGAAGAGCGTCCCAGAAGCACAGACGAGCAATCTTGTTGCCGCCTCGGCGGTGGGGGCGACTTGCGCCGAGCGGTAGTTGGACTGCGACCCCATCTGGAGGATCGGTCAGCCGACCGTTCATTGACGGGCCAGTTCTCAGTCGGCTTCGACCAGTAGCGGCATCGACGGCGGATAGAAGGTGCTGGCCCCCGGGACGCCGTCGTATTGGACAACGACGACAGGATGGGCACCTTCGAGGCGGTGCAGGGTGATCCTGCGGTGAGGCCCGTGGTCGGGTATCACGACGTCGCCCACGCGCAGATTGAGCGCGGTGACGGTTCGGACGCAGTACGTCATGATCGCGCCGCCTTC
>DASQFG010000455.1:0-2661 GCA_035633315.1 Nakamurella sp.
ATGACGAGGGTGCTGGCAGCGGCCTCGATGACGTCGTTGGTGATCGTGGTCAGGTCGTTGATCTTCAGGACGCGTCCGATTTGGGGAAAGAGTCGTTCGAGGAGGCGGAAGTTGCCGCGGGTGATGCGCTGGACCGCGGCGATCGCTTGGGCGTCGGTGAAGTCGTCGGGGTCGAGGGCCTGGCCGAGGCGCTTCCAGTAACGGGTTAGAACGAAGACGAGTTCGGAGTGGCCGAGGGGACGGTACTCGTGCGCGAAGCCGAGCCGGCTGTAGAGCTGGGGGTAGTGGCTGAAGCGCTTGTCGATGCCGGGCATGCCGATCAGGATGACGGCGGGGCCGCCGCGGTCGTAGCGGTCACGGACCAGTTCCAGGCTGGTCGCGGTCAGGCGTTCGGACTCGTCGATGATCAGCAGCTCGACCAGGAGCGCGAAGGCGTCGGCGTGGCCGCGGCCGTCGGCGCGTTGGTGTTCGTCGATGCACACGCCGACCCTGCCCGTTATGTGGTTCAGCTCGTCACGAAGCAGCCTGGGTGTGGTCAGCGGGCTGGGAGTGTAGAACGCGGTGCGAGCACGGGCGGCGGCGGCGTACATCGCGGTGTCGGAGTCGCTGCGTGGACCCCAGGCGGTCAGGAACGGTTCGAGCTGGTCCCAGTGGGCGTACCGGCGTGCTGAGATGGTCTTGCCGACGCCGGCTGGGCCGTAGCAGATCCCGATGGTGTGCTGTTTGCGGACCGCGTCGGCGAACTCGGTGAACCTGCGGTGTTCCTTGGTGATGATGAACTGGCCGGTCACGGGTCGTCCTCCTGGTAGACGCGTAGCCGGGGTTTACGGCGGGGCGGCGCGGCCGGTGGCGGCGGCGGTTCGAGCGGGCGCGCCACGACGGCGATGCGCTCGTTGATCCCGGCACGCAGCTGTCGGCGCCGGGTGTTGCGGGCGGTCTCGATGTCCTTGAGGCTGAAGGCCTTGTCGGGGTGTGCCTCGTCGATCGCGGTGCACACGAACGCGTCGTGGTCGAAGACGCGGATCTCGGAGATGTCGCGGGGGTCGTAGCGGATGGTGACGTGCGCGCCGACGTAGGCGGCCAGGGTGGGCGCGAGGTAGCGCAGGCCTTGGAAGTGGATGCCGTCGCGTTGCACGACGCGAGGTTTGGCCACGTGCAGCAAGAACCCGTCGAGGGCTTCGAGGCTGTCGGGCATGCGGGGCAGCCACCCGTCGCCCAGCCAGGCCTGCCGTGGGCTGACGCCGATCTCCTGGTGTGTGCGGTCGTTGTAGGTGGTGACGAAGGCGCCGATGGCGTGGTCAAGCTCGGTGACCGTCAGCACCGGGTCGGGCCGCCGTGCGCCGGGGGCCAAGTGCCCGGGCAGCGATGCCAGGACCTCCGTGTTGATCGTGCCAAAGAATCTTTCGAGCTTGCCCCTGCCTTGTGGTCGGGCGACGCCGGAGTGGATCATGCGGATGTGCAGATCGATCATGGTCTGGCGCAGGTGGCCGCTGGTGAAGTCGGAGCCGTGGTCGACGTAGAAGATGTCCGGTAGCCCGCACATCTGCCAGGACGGGTCGGCCTTGCGCCAGATGGCCTGCCGCAGCGCGGTCGAGGTGTGCATCGCCGACGGCGCGCCGGTGAACGTGTAGTAGCCGCACACCGCGCGGGAGTAGTCGTCCTCGATCACCGTCAGCCAGGGGCGCACCGGCCCGGGACCGCTGCCGCGGACCACGATGTCCAGCTCAGTGTGGTCGGCCTGCCACATCACATTCGGGGATCCGGCGCGCCGGCGCAGCACGAGCTCGTGCTTGTCCCGGTAGGACGCCGGGCCGTCCAACGCCAGGGTCACCATCGCCGGGTCCAGGTCCTGCACGATCTGGCGCACCACCCCGTAGGACGGGACCGGTAAGCCGCGGGCGGTCGCCGACTGGGTGATCAGCCGGTGGATCGTCGCGACCGCCGGGCGCGGCCGGGTCAAGGCCAAGCCCTCGACCAGGCGCACCAGGTCCAGGTCGACGCGCCGGGTCCCGGCGTCGCGGCGGGTCCGGCGTTCCAGTCCGGCTGCCCCCTGACCCTGGAACTGGGCGTGCCAGCGTTGCAGCGTGCGCACGCCGATGCCGGTCTCGCGGGCCAGCGCGGCCAGCGGTATCTGGTCCTCGACGTGCAGGCGCAGGATCTGCCAGCGGCCCGGGGCATCCATCGAGCTACCCCGACACGCCCGCGGCCTCGGCCCGCTGCGTGGCGGCTTGGTGGCGGTAGAGCGTGGCACGTGACCAGCCGACCAGCCGGGCCGCTTCGGCGGCGGTGCGGCCCTTCGTGCGGGCGTCGGCGGCGATGGTCAGCTTCTCGGCGACCACCTTCGGGTCTACCGGCGGCCGCCCGAACCGGGTGCCCGATTGCTTGGCGGCCGCGATGCCGGCGTTGACTCGTTCGGTGATCAGCTCACGCTCGTACTCGGCCAGGGTGGCCAGCATGTTCAGCATCAGCCGCCCCGACGAGGTTGCCGGGTCGATCCCGTCCTGCACCGATCGGACACCGATGCCCCGCTCGCGCAGCAGGTTCACCGTGTTCAGCACGTCGATCAGCGACCTGCCCAGCCGGTCGACCCGCCACACCACCACCGTGTCCCCGGCCGTGGCGTACTGCAGCAGCCGCGCCATCCCCGGACGGTCGGCCGCC
>DASQFG010000456.1:0-2748 GCA_035633315.1 Nakamurella sp.
CCGGTCGCTACGAATATCAACAGAGGGTTAGCATCGCGGAAGATCGCCGCCTGGTGGCCGGGCGGTCCTGCCGCCGATTCTGCAGCTGCTCACAGCATGCCCGCCCCCCTTACGCCGGAGGTTGAAAACGATCATGTCCAACCCCACCGCCTTCGCCAGTGGGAAGCGGGTGCCACGACCGCGACGCGGATCTGTGTACCGGGGCGACGTTGGGATGTGGTCCTGGGTCGCCCATCGCATCACGGGCGTGCTGACCTTCTTCTTCCTGTTTGCCCACGTGCTGGATACCGCATTGGTGCGGGTCTCCCCGGAGGCCTACAACAAGATCATCGAGACGTACAAGAACCCGCTGGTCAACCTGTTCGAGGTCGGCCTGGTCGGCGCGGTGTTGTTCCACGCGCTCAACGGGATCCGCGTCATGCTGGTCGATTTCTGGGCGAACGGCGCCCGCTACCAGCGGATGATGCTGTGGGTCGTGGTCGGTATCTGGTTGGTCCTGATGATTCCCGGCGTCTATTTCATGTTGCAGCGCACGGTGTCCGTGATGTTCGGGAACGCGTCATGACCGCCGCCTTCGACCCTCCCGCGACTCGTGGCATCGAGGCGCCGCGGGCACCCAAGCGCCGGGTGGGTGGCCGCCGGGGCACCAATTTCGAGATGTACGCCTGGCTGTTCATGCGGTCGTCCGGGATCGTGCTGGTCATCCTGGTGCTCGGCCACCTGCTGATCATGAACGTGCTGGACGGCGGCGTGCACCGGATCAACTGGGGCTTCGTGGCCGGCCGCTGGTCGAGCCCGTTCTGGCAGATCTGGGACCTGATGATGCTTTGGCTCGCCGAGATCCACGGCGCCAACGGGCTGCGCGTGATCATCAACGACTACACCCGCCGGGACGGCACCCGTTTCTGGCTGCAGCTGATGCTGGCGGCCTCTGTCGTGCTGGTGATGAGCGTGGGCACCCTGGTGATCTTCACCTTCGATCCGAACATGAGCTGACAGGAGCACGGTGCCATGCACTATCAGCCCGGCGTAGCCGGTCTCCCCCGTCCTGGATGTGGCAGTCCGGCGCAGCCGGTCTCCCTCGTCCTGGGTAGGACTGATGGGAAGGACTGACATGCACGATCAGCCCGGCGGAGCCGGTCTCCCCCGTCCAGGATGTGGCAGTCCGGCGCAGCCGGTCTCCCTCGTCCTGGGTAGGACTGATGGGAAGGACTGACATGCACGATCAGCCCGGCGGAGCCGGTCTCCCCCGTCCTGGGAAGGACTGACATGCAGTTCCATCGCTATGACGTGATCATCGTCGGCGCCGGCGGGGCCGGGATGCGGGCGGCGATCGAGTCCGGCAGCCGGGCCCGCACCGCCGTGCTGACCAAGCTGTACCCGACCCGGTCGCACACCGGCGCCGCGCAGGGCGGGATGTGCGCCGCGCTGGCCAATGTCGAGGACGACAACTGGGAATGGCACACCTTCGACACCGTCAAGGGTGGTGACTACCTGGTCGACCAGGACGCCGCCGAGGTGATGTGCAAGGAGGCCATCGACGCCGTCCTCGACCTGGAGAAGATGGGCTTGCCGTTCAACCGGACCCCGGAGGGCCGGATCGATCAGCGCCGGTTCGGCGGGCACACCCGTAACCACGGCGAGGCCGCCGTCCGCCGCGCCTGTTACGCCGCGGACCGCACCGGCCACATGATCCTGCAGACGCTCTACCAGAACTGCGTGAAGCTGGGCGTGGAGTTCTACAACGAGTTCTACGTGCTGGACCTGATGCTCACCAAGACCGACGACGGCGAGACGTGCACCGGCGCGGTGGCCTACGAACTGGCCACCGGCGAAATCCACGTCTTCCAGGCCAAGTCGGTGGTGCTGGCCACCGGCGGCGCCGGGAAGATCTTCAAGACAACCTCCAACGCGCACACCCTGACCGGCGACGGGCTTGGCATCGTGCTGCGCAAGGGACTTCCGTTGGAGGACATGGAGTTCTTCCAGTTCCACCCGACCGGGCTGGCCGGCCTGGGGATCCTGATCTCCGAGGCCGTCCGCGGCGAGGGCGGGATCCTGCGCAACGCCGACGGTGAGCGGTTCATGGAGCGCTACGCCCCGACCATCAAGGACCTCGCCCCCCGGGACATCGTGGCCCGCTCGATGGTCCTGGAGGTCCGCGAGGGCCGTGGCGCCGGACCGAACAAGGACTACGTGCTGCTGGATGTCACCCACCTGGGTGCTGAGGTGCTGGAGACGAAACTCCCTGACATCACGGAGTTCTCGCGGACCTACCTGGGCGTCGAGCCGCTGGACGAGCCGGTGCCGGTGTTCCCGACCTGCCACTACGTGATGGGCGGCATCCCGACCACCATCGATGCCGAGGTATTGAGCAACAACACCGATGTGGTGCCCGGGCTGTACGCCGCCGGGGAATGCGCGTGCGTGTCGGTGCACGGCTCCAACCGGCTGGGAACCAACTCGCTGCTGGACATCAACGTGTTCGGCCGCCGGGCCGGGCTGGCCGCCGCCGCGCACGCCAACGACACCGATTTCGTGCTGCTGCCCGACGAGCCGGCCGACGCCGTGATCGACATGGTCGAGGGACTGCGCAATTCCACCGGTTCCGAGCGGGTCGCCGAGATCCGCAGCGCGCTGCAGTCCTCGATGGACCTCAACGCTGCGGTGTACCGGACCGAGGCCAGCCTCAAGCAGGCGCTGGACGACGTGCGGCTGCTCAAGGACCGCTACACCCGGGTCGCGATC
>DASQFG010000457.1:0-1842 GCA_035633315.1 Nakamurella sp.
CGCCGAGGGCAAGTACATCCGCCCGTTCGGCGAGGGCCAGGTCGACGTGACGCTGGTGGCCAACCCGTCGCACCTGGAGGTTGTCGACCCGGTGCTGGAGGGCGTGGCCCGCGCCAAGCAGGACATGCTGAACCTGGGCGAACAGGGCTACACCGTGATGCCGATCGCGCTGCACGGCGACGCCGCGTTCGCCGGTCAGGGCGTGGTCGCCGAGACGCTGAACCTGTCCCTGCTGCGCGGGTACCGCACCGGCGGCACCATGCACGTGATCATCAACAACCAGGTCGGTTTCACCACCGCACCGGAGGCCTCCCGGTCCAGCGAGTACTGCACCGACGTGGCGAAGATGATCCAGGCGCCGATCTTCCACGTGAACGGTGACGACCCCGAGGCCGCCGTCTGGGTGGCCCGGCTCGCCGTCGAATACCGGCAGACCTTCGGCCGGGACGTCGTCATCGACATGGTCTGCTACCGGCGCCGCGGTCACAACGAGGGCGACGACCCGTCGATGACCAACCCGCTGATGTACCAGATCATCGACGGCAAGCGGTCCGTACGCCGGATCTACACCGAGGCGCTGATCGGTCGCGGCGATCTGTCCGGCGAGGATGCCGAAGAGGCGTTGCGGGACTACCACACCCAGTTGGAGCGGGTCTTCAACGAGGTCCGCGAGCTGGAGAAGTCTCCCCCCGAACCGTCCCCGTCGGTGGAGGCCGAGCAGCCGATCCCGCCGAAGGTGGAGACCAAGATCAGCGAGGCGGTGCTGCAGCGGATCGCCGACTCGGCCGTGCAGTTCCCGCCCGGATTCACCCCGCACCCGAGGGTCAAGACCGTGCTGGACCGGCGGGTCGAGATGTCCCGGAACGGCGGGATCGACTGGGCGTTCGGCGAGTTGATCGCGCTCGGCTCGATCGCCATGGAGGGCCGGCTGGTCCGGTTGTCCGGTCAGGACACCCGCCGTGGCACCTTCGTGCAGCGCCACTCGGTGCTGATCGATCACAAGACAGGAGCGGAATTCCTTCCGCTGCAACACTTGTCAGACGATCAGGCGAGGGTGCTGATCTACGACTCCGCGCTGTCGGAGTACGCCGCGCTCGGCTTCGAGTACGGCTACTCGGTGTCCAACCGCGAGGCGCTGGTGCTGTGGGAGGCGCAGTTCGGCGACTTCGTCACCGGCGCGCAGTCGGTGATCGACGAGTACCTGTCCTCCGGTGAGGCCAAATGGGGCCAGCAGTCCGGCGTCGTGCTGTTGCTCCCGCACGCCCATGAGGGGCAGGGTCCGGACCACACCTCCGGCCGGATCGAGCGGTTCCTGCAGCTGTGCGCCGAGGGCTCGATGACGGTGGCGGTGCCGTCCACCCCCGCCAACTACTTCCACCTGCTGCGCCGGCACGTGCTGGACGGCGTGCACCGCCCGATGGTCGTGTTCACGCCGAAGTCGATGCTGCGGAACAAGGCGGCCGTGTCGTCGGTGGCCGACTTCACCAACGGCAAGTTCGAGTCCGTGATCGCCGACCACACCGTGGATCCCGGCGATGTCCGGACCGTGCTGCTCACCAGCGGCAAGCTGTACTACGAGCTGGACAACTACCGCAAGGCCCACAACATCACCGACGTCGCGATCGTCCGGCTCGAGCAGATCTACCCAGTGCCGCGCCGGAAGCTCTCCCACGTCCTCGAGGCCTACCCGGACGTCAGCGACATCCGCTGGGTGCAGGAGGAACCGGCCAACCAGGGCTCCTGGACCTTCCTGGCGCTGGCGTTGCCGGAGATGATCCCCAGGCTGCACGGGATCAAGCGGGTGTCCCGGCGCGCGATGGCGGCGCCGTCGGCGGGGTCGGC
>DASQFG010000458.1:0-1953 GCA_035633315.1 Nakamurella sp.
GGCTCCGTCCCGCGCTGGGCGGCCGCCGGCCACGATCACCGAGTACTCGCCGGGCCGTTCCGGGCCGGGCGCAACCATCGAGGTCGATCCCCGGCAGATCGGCGCTGTTCGGATGGCGTATTCGCCGGCCACCGATGGCGACCCCGACCCGGGCGAGATCGTCTGGACCTGGGTGCCGTTCGAGGAGCGTGACGGCAGAGGCAAGGACCGTCCGGTGCTGGTGGTGGCCGTCGAAAAGGGCGGCCGCAGTTGGCTCGCGGTGCAGTTGACGTCCAAGTCGCACCAGGGTGACACCGAGTTCGTGGCCATCGGCGCCGGCGCATGGGATTCCGCCGGGCGCCCGTCCTGGGTGAACATCGACCGGGTGTTCCGGGTGTACGACGGCGGCATGCGCCGGGAGGCGTGTGCCCTGCCCTCCACGCGCTACCAGGCGGTGGAGCAGCGGCTCCGGCAGCGGTACGGCTGGGGCTGAGCCGCGCGCCGGAGGACCGGACCGATTCCTGCGCTGATCCACTCGGCACCCGCTTCACGTCTGGGCGCCGCTCTTGAGGACTCGGCGCCGGAACAAGACGGCGCCAAGACCACAAAACCGGCGCCCACACCATAAACCAGCGCCCAGCCACCGCCGACCACCGCGGCCGAACCGATCCCTGCGCCGAACCACCGCCGACCACCGCGGCCGAACCCCGATCAAGCCCGCGACCCCCACCCAACGCCGCTTTCACGTCTGGGCGCCGCTTTTGAGGAGTCGGCGCCGGAACAAGACGGCGCCCAGTCAAGGCCGCCGACCCGTTAGCGCGCCAGCCGGAGCCGGCCCGCCGGAGCAGGCCGCCGGAGCAGGCCGCCGACAGAGCCACGCCGGAGCAGGCCGCCGACAGGGCCACGCCGGAGTGTGCGATTCGTCAGCAATTCGTTTGCACAGTGCGTGACGAGGCGTTCGGCTCACATTGATCTGATAGAGCTAACGCATGTCTCGTAGCGAACCCCAGACCGTGTCCGCCCAGCGCAGTGCCGGTACGGCCGCCGGAGGTCGCCGTCCGCGCGGCGCCGCTCGTGCGGCAATGGCGGGTGCGGCCGCGGTGACCCTGGCCGTTGTGCTGGCCGGTTGCAGCTCCGGCACCAGCCCGAGCACGTCCTCGTCGTCGTCCTCCGCCGCGTCGTCTTCCGCGGCGTCGTCAGCGGCCTCCGGGTCGACGAGCTACCCGGCCGGCAAGGAGGAGATCTGCCAAGCGCGCGACGAGCTCAAGACTTCGGTCACCGCGCTCACCAAGCCCGCCCTGCTGCTGGGCGGCACGGACGCGATCAAGGCCGCCGTCGGCCAGGTCCAGACCGACCTGAGCGCAGTCGCGGCCGCAGGCAAGCAGGATTACGAACCGCAGGTCACGGCCATGCAGTCGTCGCTGGACGCCTTGCAGACCGCGGTGGGCAACCTGGGCACCGGCAGTGTCACGCAGAACATGCAGGCGGTCGGCACCGCGATCGCGGCCACCGGCACGGCGGCCGCGGACCTGTTCACCCAGCTCAAGGCGGCCTGCGGGTCCTGATCCGAGCGCCGGGACTGATCCGCGAGCGGGTCGCTGAGCGGGTCCCGATCCGTGAGCAGGTCCGGGTCCGGAAGCGTGTCCCGCTCCGGGTGCACATCCAGGTCCGGGTCCGGAAGCGGGTCCTGGTCCGGGTGCACATCCAGGTCCGGTCCGGAAGCGGGTCCTGGTCCGGGTGCACATCCGGGTCAAGACCCGCTCGCCTCAGGCTGGGAGCGCACCGCCGGCCTGCCGCCGGTGCGCACCGGCGCTGGCGTACAGGCAGATCGCAGCGGCCGCAGCCAGGTTGAGCGACTCGGCTCGGCCGTAGATCGGTACCCGCACGGACTCGTCGGCCAGCGCCACCACGTCCTGCGGCAGACCGTGAGCCTCGGAGCCGAACAGCCACGCGGTGGGCAGGTCCAGGATTCCG
>DASQFG010000459.1:0-2426 GCA_035633315.1 Nakamurella sp.
GCCCGGGTGAGCTCCACGATGGCGTCGGCGGTGGCCGGGTCGCCCGGCCCGTTGGACAGGAAAACCCCGTCCACGCCGAGGCTCTCGATCTCCTCGACGGTGATCGAGGCGGGCACCACGTGGGTGCGGATGCCGTTGGCCGCCAGCAATCGCGGGGTGTTGGCCTTGATGCCCAGGTCGATCGCGGCGACCGAGAACCGCTCGGTGCCCACGGCGGGCACCGTGTAGATGCTCGGCGTGCTGACGTCGCCGGTGAGGTCGGCGCCGGCCATCGGCGGCTGGGCCTTCACCTGCTCGAGCATGTCGGGGAGTTCGCCGACGGCGGCGCCGGAGAAGATCCCGCAGCGCATCGCGCCGGCCGTGCGCAGGTGCCGGGTCAGCGCGCGGGTGTCGACACCGCTGACACCGACGATGCCCTGCCGCTCCATCTCCTGCGGCAGCGTGGTGGTCGACCGCCAGTTGGACGGGCGCGGGGCCAGGTCCCGGATGACGAACCCGGCCACCCAGATCGCATCGGACTCGTTGTCGGACGGGTTTTCCGGTCCGTTGCCGACCGACGGTCCCTCGCCGGCCACCCAGCCGGTGTTGCCGATCTGCGGCGCCGTGGCGACCACCACCTGACGGCGATAGGACGGGTCGGTCAGCGTCTCCTGGTAGCCGGTCATCCCGGTGGTGAACACGGCCTCGCCGAACGCGGAGCCGGTGGCGCCGAAGCCGGTGCCGCGATAGACCCGCCCGTCCTCGAGCACCAGCACGGCGGGTGCGTCGGTCTGTGACGTCAGGCCGGGGTTCATGCCGGTGCTCCGTTGCTGGTCGGTGCCCCGCCATCGGGTCGGACGCCGTCGGGACGGACGGGCGAGGAGTCGTCATGGTCCGAGCCCGAATGGTCAGCCCCGCGGGCGGACCCGATCAGCGCGGCGGCCGCGTCGATCCACGCGGGCTGCAGCGCTGGATCGTCGGCCCGGAAACCGCTGTCCAGTTCGACGTCGCCGAGTCGCCAGCTGATGATCAGCACCCCGTTCGGCAGGCCCATCACCTTGCCGGCGATCCCCGGTGCGGTCCCGACGGCGGTCAGCGAACCGGCCGGAAGGAAGATGGCGTCGTCGTCGATCCGGTCGATCAGCACGCCGTCGGCGGTCAGCTCGGCGGTGGCGTTCGCCCGCCTGCCCAGGCCGCGCGCGACGATCCGGTCCTGCCAGTTGCCGGCCGTCGTGGTGCAGACGTAGAGCCCGGTCAACGCGGTCGCCAGCTCGCGCCCGAAATCCTCTGGCACGGAAGGCAATTCGGGCAGTCCGGCCTGCCGCTGCGCGCGATGCCGCCAGCCGACGAGCAGCCCGTAACCGGCCAGCACGCACACCGCGAGCACCGCCAGGGTCAACCAGTAGCGTTCCACCGCTCAGCCCCCGACCAGCGCGGCGGCCGAGACGGTGGCCCGGCCACGCAGATAGGTGGCCACCACCCGGCCGGGCAACTGCATCCCGGCGTACGGGGTGTTCCGGGACAGCGAGGCCAGCGCGTCGGGATCGACCGTCCACAGCGCCTGCGGGTCGATCAGCACCAGGGTGGCCGGCTCGCCGACCGCGAGCGGCCGGCCCTGGTCACTCAGCCCGCCGATCCGGGCCGGCGCCTCGGACATCGCCCGGGCGACCCCTCGCCAGTCCAGCAGGCCGGGCCGCACCATGGTCTCGATCACCACCGACAGCGCGGTCTGCAGTCCCAGCATGCCGGGACTGGCGTTGTCCCACTCGGTTTCCTTGTCCTGGCTGGCGTGCGGGGCGTGATCGGTGGCCACGATGTCGATCACGCCGTCGGCGAGCGCCTGCCGCAGCGTGCCGATATCGGATGCGGTCCGCAATGGCGGGTTGACCTTGAACACCGGGTCGTACCCGACCGCCCGCTCGTCGGTGAGCAGCAGGTGGTGCGGGGTGACCTCGGCGGTGACGGTGGTGCCGCGCTTCTTCGCCGCGGCGACGACCTCCACCGAGCCCGCGGCGGACAGGTGGCAGACGTGCAGCCGGGAACCGACGTGATCGGTCAGCAGGCAGTCGCGGGCGATGATCGCCTCCTCGGCGACCGCCGGCCAGCCGGCCATGCCCAGCCGCGCGGACACGATGCCCTCGTGCATCTGCGCGCCCTGGGTCAGCCGCGGTTCCTGGGCGTGCTGGGCGATGACCCCGTCGAAGGCCTTGACGTACTCCAACGCGCGGCGCATCAACAGCGGGTCGGAGACGCAGTCGCCGTCGTCGGAGAACACCCGCACCCGGGCCGCGGAATACGCCATGGCCGCCAGCTCGGCCAGCCGCTCGCCCTTGCGGCCGACCGTCACCGCGCCGATCGGGTGCACGTCGACCAGGCCGACCTCCCGGCCCAGCCGGTACACCTGCTCGACGACGCCGGCGGTATCCGCCGTCGGGTCGGTGTTGGGC
>DASQFG010000460.1:0-10329 GCA_035633315.1 Nakamurella sp.
ACTCTGGCGGTGGCAGTCCGCTGGCTTCGGACGTCCGGGACGAGATGCAGGCCCGGCTGGGCCACGACTTCGGTGACGTCAAGGTGCACAACGACTCTCAGGCCCATGAGTCCGCCCGATCGGTCAACGCCCACGCCTACACCGTCGGGTCCAACATCGTGTTCCAGCGCGACAAGTACGACCCGTCGTCGACCGACGGCAAGACCATGCTGGCGCACGAGTTGACCCACGTCGTGCAGCAGCGCAGCGGTCCGGTGGACGGCACCTCGGCCGGCGGCGGAATCAAGGTCAGCGATCCGTCGGACCGTTTCGAGCGGGAAGCCGCCGCCAACGCCGACCGGGTGATGTCGGCCGACCTCACGGCGTCGCCCGCCGCGGGCGGCCCCAGTTCGGCGGCGGCGGTGCAGCGCGACGAGGCGCCGGAAGAGGAAGAGGAAACCGCGCAGGGTTCCTTCGTCCAGCGTGAGGAATCGCCGGAGGAAGAGGAGGAAATGGGCGAGTAGGGCCCTGGCCGGGCGGCGCGCTTGCCGGCGGGGCCGCGCCTGCCGAGTACCGCTCGCTGACCGAGTACCGCTCGCTTGCCGAGTACCGCTCTTGCCGAGGGGCGCGCGCGTTGGGCGAGCGGCGCATGCCACACCGGCCGGCGCACGATGACCGAGTTGCGCCTGGCGAGCGACTGCGTCGGCCGAGCACCGGACTGGCGAGCGGCCAAGCAGTCGGGTCGCACGCGCCTGCCGGGTCGTGCTGAGCCGGCGGGTGCCGGCCGTTTGCTGCGCGTCCGAGGAATCCCTGCCCCGCACTGGACCATCCGCCCCGCAGACCCACTGGTCGCGCGGACGAAATGGGCGACTTCTGTCCCTCCAGTCCCATAACCGCGTCTTTTGTGCGCGCCGGGGAAGTTGATCCGCGCCATCAAGGGGCGGCGGCGGGGCGGCGATCGGAACGGGTGGGTGTGCCCCTTCGGGCACCCGACACTGCCCCCGGCTCCGTCCGTCCGCACATCCCACCTTTCGCCGAAACCGCGCACGATCACAGGTATCTCAGTGGTCAACCAAGGAGGCAGCATGCCGACCTACCTCTCTCCGGGCGTGTACGTCGAAGAGGTCGACTCCGGTTCACGACCCATCGAAGGGGTCGGAACGGCGGTCGCGGCCTTTGTCGGACTCGCCGAGGACGGGCCGTTCAACGCGCCCACCCTGGTCCCGAACTGGACGGAGTACACCCGGAACTTCGGTGGCTTCGTGGAGGGCTCCTACCTCGCCCAGTCCGTGTACGCCTTCTTCCAGAACGGCGGCGGCAACTGCTATGTCGTCCGCATCGGCCAGGAGGGCGGCTCCGGCAACGGTGCGCGGCGGGGCCCCAAGGCGCTGGCCGCAGGTCCGCAGGGCCAGCTCGGCAGCTACCGGGTGGTCGCGCTGGACGGCGGCACCCCCGACGGCTCGCTCACCATCGACATCCACGGCGTGGAGGGCGACGCACCCGAGGGCAGCTTCAAACTGGTTGTCCGCCAGGGTGATCAGGTCCTCGAGGAATACGACCGGTTGACCATCGGCCGCGGCAAGGCCAACGTCGCCACCGCGGTGAACGCCGCGTCCAAACTGATCAAGATCGAGGAGACGGCGACCGGCGCGGCGGTCGAGGCGCCGAGCGTCGGGTCGAGCGTCAGCCTGTACGCGCCGCCACCGCCGGCGGCCGTGCCCTCGCCGCGGCTGTCGACCGACGACTACGTCGGAGATGTCGCCGAGCGCACCGGCTTCTCCGGCCTTGAGGCCGTCGACGAGATCACCATGGTGTGCGTCCCCGACCTGATGAGCGCCTACCAGCAGGGCGCGATCGACCAGGAGACCGTCAAGGCCGTGCAGTTGGCGATGATCGCGCACTGCGAGCTGATGGGGGACCGGGTCGCCATTCTGGATCCGCCGCCGGGCTTGAACGCGCAGCAGATCAAGGAATGGCGCATCGACAAGGCCGGCTACGACTCGAAGTACGCCGCGCTGTACTGGCCGTGGGTCAAGGCTGCCGACCCGGCCACCGGGAAGAACATCTATCAGCCGCCTTCGGGCTTCGTGGCCGGCATCTGGGGACGCAACGACGACACCCGCGGCGTGCACAAGGCCCCGGCCAACGAGGTGGTGCGCGGCGCGATCTCGCTCGAGGTACAGATCACCAAGAACGAGCACGACCTGCTCAACCCGGTGGGGATCAACTGCCTGCGCACCTTCCCGGGCCGCGGGATCCGGGTCTGGGGCGCCAGGACGCTGTCGTCGGACCCGGCATGGCGGTACCTGAACGTCCGCCGGCTCTTCAACTATCTGGAGGAGTCCATCCTCGCCGGGACCAACTGGGTCGTCTTCGAACCCAACGACGACGCGCTGTGGGCCAAGATCCGTCGCACCATCAGCGCCTTCCTGGTCAACGAGTGGCGCAAGGGCGCGCTGTTCGGTCTCACCCCTGACGAGGCCTTCTACGTCAAGTGCGACCGGGAGACCAACCCGGCCGAGGGCATCGACGCCGGTCAGGTCGTCTGCCAGATCGGGGTGGCGCCGGTGAAACCCGCCGAGTTCGTCATCTTCCAACTGTCCCAGTTCTCCGGCGGCTCCAGCCTCGTCGCCGAGTAGTCGACAACAACTCGAAAGAAGGAGACTCCGATGGCAGGGCTCTACGAGGGCAGTGGGGTCGGACATTCGTTCGGCATCGAGATCGACGGCGTGGTGATCAAGAGCATCACCGAGGTCAGCGGCCTCAAGATGGAACAGGACGTCATCGAATACAAGGAGAACGGTCCCGACGGCAAGTACAACATCAAGAAGCTGCCCGGCCGGTGGAAGGCGGGCGAGGTCACCCTGACCCGCGGCCTGACCGACGACCAGAGCTTCGAGAAGTGGGTCAAGGACTCGCAATTCGGCAAGATGGGTGACGTCCGCAAGGGTGGCGCGATCATCGTCTACGACTACGAGGGCACGGCGGTCAAGCGCTACAAGCTGACCAACAGCTGGCCGAAAAGCCTGGAGATCGGCTCCCTGAAGGCCGGCGACACCAGTGTCCTGACCGAGAAGCTCGTCGTCACCTACGAACGGCTCGAGGTGGAGTGATGCGACGCAGCGCTGCTGTCGCGGCGCTCGAGGACATCCAGCGTGCCGGCCCGACCGCCGTTCCCGCACCGGCGGCTCCGGCGCCCGCGCACGCGGAACAGAAACTGCGCACCGAGTTCCCGTTCCTGCTTCCGCGGGGCTATGTCGACTCGGCGGGGACGGTGCACCGCGACGGCGTCATGCGGTTGGCCACCGCCCGGGACGAGCTGGTGCCATTGCGTGACGACCGGGTCCGGGAGAATCCCGCCTACCTGACGGTGGTGCTGCTGGGACGGGTGGTCACCCGTATCGGGACCATCGACGACGTGCATGTCGGCGTCATCGAGAACCTGTTCGCCTCGGACCTGGCCTTCCTGCAGGACCTCTACCGCAGGGTCAACCAGGAGGGCCACACCAGGGCGAACGTCAGCTGTCCCAACTGCTCTCACGACTTCGCCGTCGACGTCGCCGGGGGCCGCCTGGGGGAATAGTGACGTACGCGCCCGACCGGATCTACGAAGAGGTCGCGTACATCGCCTTCCACTTCCACTGGCCGCTGGACGATCTGCTGGACCTGGAACACGCCGAACGGCAACGGTTCGCGAACGAGATCGGACGGATCAACACGCGCATCAATGCAGGGAGGTGACCGATGGCCCGATGGTGGAGACCGGGCGGCTCCGGGCTGGTTCCCCAACCCGCTCCGCCTGCTCGGGAATCGGCACCTGCCCCTGCTGCACCGGTGTACGCCCCGGTGCAGCGCGCCGAGTGGCGGGACGTGCCCCCGCTGCGACCCGTGGTCACCGCCATCTCGCCGGTTGCTCCGCCGGATGCCTTCGCCCGGACCCTGGCCTCGTGGCAGAACCCGAGCTTCCTCGAGCCGCTCGGTCATGCGGTCGATCCGGCCGGGCCTGCCGGTCAGGTCGACGGTCTGGCCATGCCGGCCGCTCCGCGGACGGTGTCCCGTGCCGTCGACCTTCCAGTGGCCGCACGTGGGCCCGCCGCCGGTGCGACGGTGCAGCGCGCAGCGGGCTCGTGGCTGGGCTTCGCCGAGTCGCCCACAGCGGTTGGCGCGGGCGCTGCTCCCGTGGAACCGTTTCCTGGCAATGGATTCACCGCGGACGTCTGGGATGGACCGCGGACGCTGAGCGTCGCTCCCGCCTCGCCCGGCGCCGGCACACTGACCGTTGCGCCGGATCTGCCGGTTCGATCGACACTGCCGGCAGTGCCCCGCCCCGCGATGTCCAGTCCCGGCCGTGCCGGCGCGCCGACGGTGTCGCGATCCGTCGCCGACGACGCGCACCCGGACGATGGTGGTGAAGACCAAGCGGCGTTCGCGGACGGGGAGCCGCCGGCTCCGACCGACTCGGCCGACCATCGCACCCCAGATCTCGACGAGCAGCACGGCAAGGTTGCGGTGTCCGACGCCGTCGCCGAGGCACCGCACGCGGCCGCGGGAACCGGTCTCGCGCCGCTGATCGGCGAACCGGTGGTGAGTCCGACGGGTGGCAGCAGCACCACCACATACGACAACGCGGTCGACAATACTGATCCGACAACGGATATCGGTGCCACGCTGAGGACCGCGATGCCACTGGCCGCAACTGGTCAGCCAACCGCAGGCAGCGCGCGGCCGTCGACGGTGCAGCGGTCCGGTGCCGATCGACCTGTTCGGGCAACGGGTCTGGGCGCGCCGGTGCCCTCGGTGCCGACTGTGCCTACTGGGCCAGGAGTCGGCTCGCCGCGGGAGTCGCCGGCCGCACAACCGCTGCAGCGCGCAGGGGCTCAGAGCGATGACGTGCACCTGCCGCCGGTCCAGCGGACCGTAGCGACTCCCGTTCCGCCGAGCACGCCATCGGCGCCGTCCGTTCCGTTCGCCCTTGCGGCGATACCTCCTGCGGCGCAGTCTCATCTCGAAAACTCGGCCGAGCACTCCGGGGATTCACCGTCCTCCGCGCTGACCGCGCCGCTGGTGGGCTTGGCCCAGGTGATGCGAGCGATCGATCCGGCGGAGGCCGGCGCGGAGGCTGCGCGTGTTGCCGGTGCAGAAGGGCACACAGGTACGCCGGCCGCGCCGGTACCCGCCACTTCGTCCTCGGTGTCGTCCTCGGTGTCATCGTCGCTCCGGCCGGGACTCGGTTCGCCGGTACCGAGGGATGTCCAGCGCTCCGTCGGCGGCGACCTGCCGGCGGAGAATGCCCATCCCACCGCTGATGTCGCCGCCGAACCGGATGACGGCGTCGCCGACTCTGCGGACGCGGGCACCTCCCCTGCAGGTACGACAGTGGCGCCCACCCTCGCTGCCGAGTCGGTCCGGTCTGGAGTCGCCCCGGTGCAACAGGAATCGTCCGGCGATCATGCAGACTCCGGCGGCCATCTGCCGGTGGCGACCCACCTGGCACCGGACCTGGCCGGAGCCGCACCGTACGTGCAGCGGTTTGCCGAAACCCCGGCCATCACCGGTCACGTCACGGACGAATCAGCATCGATGGCGCCCATGGCGCGGCCCGACCCGCATTTCGAGGAGGCCCACCCGCTCGCCGCGGCGGCGTCGGGCGACCTGAACGCACCCGGACGTCCCCTCAGGCTGAACCCGCTGCTGGGCGAACGTATGTCGCCTCGGTTGGCGCTCGGCTCGCCGATCGGGCCGCCGGTGCAACGCGCCGTTGCCCCCGGACCGACCCGCGGCGGGAGCCCATTCGGCCAACCGCAGCGACCGGGAGGGGGGAACGGCGGGCGCGCCCCGGCCCCGGGTCACGCCACCGGGTTCTCGCCGGCGGGCATCGCGGTGCAACGTAGTCAGAGCGCGGCGTCCGGCACAGCCGGCGCACGGCCGGGCCTGGGTGCCGCGTTGCCGACTGTTCCGGCCTCGATCGGTCAGGACACCGTCTCGGTCCGTGCGATGTCGCTGGATCAGATGTTCGCCCCAGGCGCGGCCGCGATCGCCAGCGGCGCGGCGCACAGCGACGGCGCAGGGTCTGTCGTGTTTCACGCCCCGACCGTGGACGAGCCGCAGGAGCGGCCCTCCGTGCAACGCTTCGGACTTCCGGGTGCGGACGTGCTGTCGTCGGCGTCAAAGCTCGCCGACCGCGCGAAGAGTGCCGCCGGTGGCTACGCCGATGCTGCCAGGGGCGCCGGCGGCGGATTGCTGGACAGCGCTCGCAACGCCGCCGGCGGGTACGCCGACACGGCACGGAACACGGTGGGCGGCTATGCCGACACGGCACGGAACACGGTGGGCGGCTATGCCGATACGGCACGCACCCTCGCCGGCGGGTATGCGGACTCGGCGAGAAGCGCTGCGGGGTCAACGGTCAACGCCGCGCAAACCGCAGTCGGTGACGCCGCCGGAGCAGCGCGCGGCGCCGCGGGCCAGGTCGTGGATTCGGTGCAGTCTGCTGCGAGCGGCGCGGCCGGTGCTGCCCAGAACGCCGCGGCCGGTGCAACGGGCGCGGCTGGTGGAGCAGTGGCCGGGGCCGCCGGCGCGGCGGCCAACGCGTTGCCGACCGACCTTGACGAATTGGCCCGGCGGCTGTTCGACCCACTCAGCGCGCGGCTGAAGTCCGAGCTGTGGCTCGACCGGGAGCGCGCCGGGATGGTGACCGACCTCCGCCGTTGACCAACCGCGCCAACAGCGCACCTGAGCACGAGTCAGTACCGATCACCAACTACCGATCACCAAAATACCGAACACCAAAATACCGAACACCATCGACCTGATCACCACCTGCACCGAGGAGAAGTGCCATGGCCGGCGAGGATCCCGCAATCAGTGTCTGTTTCGAGGTCAGCATCGACGACGACAGCCTCGGCGTGTTCAACAGTTGCGAGGGATTGGGCTGCGAGTTCGTCCTCGAGCAGCGCGAGGAGGGCGGCAACAATTCGATGATCTGGCAACTGCCCACCCGGATGAAATACACCAACGTCAAGCTGACCCGACCCATCGGCGCCGACAGCGCCAAGTTGACAAAGTGGTTCGCCGGCATGGTGAACGGAGTCCAGCCGACCACCATGGTCATCTCCGCAAAGTCGCGGTTCGACGAGAAGGTCGCCGAGTGGTCGCTGGTCGGCGTCGTGCCCGTGCGGTGGACCGGGCCCAGCCTGAATTTCGACACGGTGAAGGTGGCCACCGAAACCCTGGAAGTCGCGCACCACGGCATCCTGCCGCCGTCGTGACGGTCGTCCACCTCCTGCCTGAAGCCCCGGCGGAACCTCTGCCGCACACCATCACTGGAGTCACCACATGAGCGCGACGATCGGACTGGTGCACGCCGGCGGGGGTGGCGCCCTCTCGGCACCGTCGCCGGCGGGCGACAAGGGTCGTCCACAGGTCGAACGGGCATCGCTGACCCTGTACGACTCCTCGCCGATCGAAGGCGGGCGGAAACTCGACGGCAAGATCGACACCATCGACTTCCAGTTCAACCCCAAGGAAGTCACCATTGCCAAGTCCGCGAAGTGGGAGCGGAAACCGGCCAGGTCGGCGAAGAAGTCGGGTCCGCCGCAATTCACCGGCGCCGAACCCAGCAAGCTGACCCTGGAGATGTTCTTCGACGCCACCGGCAAGCATGACGGCAGCGTGGTGGCGGCCGTGGAGAAGCTGCTGTCCTGCTGCGTGCCCACCGAGAAGACCGCCAGTACCGACAAGCCGGTCACCCCGCTGGTCGTCTTCACCTGGGGCAAGATCACCAGTTTCCCCGCGTTCATCACCCAGGTCAGCGCGAAGTACACCCTGTTCTCCGCCGACGGCACGCCGATCCGTGCGACCTGCAGCGTCTCGCTGGAAGAGATGCCCGGCGAGAAGTCCAAGCAGAACCCGACGTCCGGATCGCTGGCCGTGCGCCGGATGCACCGGATGGTGGTCGGCGACTCGCTGGCCTCCCTCGCCTACGCCGAGTACGGCGACCCGACCCTGTGGCGATACCTGGCCAGCTTCAACAGGATCGACGATCCGCTGCGCATCCCGCAGGGCAGCGTCGTGCTTCTGCCCACCGCCGCGGAACTCCTCGACTCGGCCGGGTGATCCCGGCATGTCAACCACGTCGGGATTCGTCGTCGAGATCGACGGGTCGCCGCTGGCCGCGGACGTCGCGCCGTTGCTGCTGTCGGCGCACGTCGACGACAGTCTCCGGTTGCCGGATCTGTTCGTCCTGCGGTTTCGCGATTCCGAGCGGATGGTGGTCGCCAAGTCGGGGGCCAAGATCGGCTCCAAGGTGAAGATCTCAGTGGCCAGCGACGCCGGACCCACCCCACAACCGTTGATCGAGGGCGAGGTGACCGCGCTGGAGGCGGAGTTCGACAGCACGGGTACTTTCACCGTGATCCGCGGGTACGACCAGGCGCACCGGTTGTTTCGCGGCCGTCGCACCGAGACGTACACGCAGAGCACGGCTTCGGATGTCGCCAAGAAGGTCGCACAGCGTGCGGGACTGGCCATCGGCACGGTGGAGCCGACCAGCACGGTCTTCGATCACGTGTCGCAGGGCGGCCTCACCGACTGGGAGTTCCTGGACGGTCTGGCCCGGGAGAACGGGTACGAGATCGCTGTCAGGGCAGGCAAGTTCGATTTCAGCAAACCGAAGGATGCGAACAAGGCGCCCGACAGCGGCGGCCCCACCGCCAGCGACCCGCTGGTGCTGCGGCTCGGGACGGACCTGTTGCGCTTCCGGAGCATCGTCACCTCCGCCGAACAGGTGAAGGAAGTGCAGGCTCGCGGCTGGGATCTCGCGCAGAAGAAGCCGTTCGTCGCGACCGCACCCGCGAAGACCACCAGCGCCGAGTTGCCGACGATCACGCCGGTCGACCTGGCCGCCAAATTCGGCAGCCCGGTGTACGTGGCCACCGACGTCGCCTACCGGACCCAGGCCGAGGTCGACGGCGCTGCGAAGTCGTTGGCCGCCGAGATCGCCGGAGCCTTCGCCGAGTTCGAGGGCGTTGCCCGGGGGAATCCGAAACTCCGCGCGGGCACGGCGATCACGGTGAACAACGTCGGCGCCCCGTTCGACGGCAAGTACATCATCACCTCCTCGCACCATCGGTTCGACCCGGTCACCGGTTACACGACGGCGATCTCGGTCACCGGCCGGCAGGAACGGAGCCTGTACGGCCTCACCTCTGGTGCCGCTGCCGGTCGGGCGGGCACCAGCATCGTGGTGGGAGTGGTGAGTGACGCCAACGACCCGCAGGGACAGGCACGGGTGAAGCTGACGTTCCCGTGGCTGTCGGACACCTACGTCAGCGATTGGGCGCGCACCGTCCAACCCGGCGCCGGCAAGGACCGCGGCGCGATGGTGCTGCCCGAGGTCGGTGACGAGGTACTCGTCGCGTTCGAGCAGGCAGACATCCGTCGGCCCTACGTTCTCGGCGGTCTGTACAACGGCATCGACACCCCACCCGCCGGCGGGGTCAAGCTGATCGACGGCAGCTCCGGCGCGGTGAACCGGCGTTCCATGGTGTCCCGCCGCGGGCACCGGATCGACCTGATCGACGAGGACGGACGCACCGAGGGCATCACCCTGACCACCACCGGGGACAAGCTGAAGCTGGTGATGGACTCGGTGGCCACCACCGTCACCCTGCACAGCGACGGCAAGGTGCTGATCGAAGGCAAGGGCGGGGTGGTGATCGATTCGGCCAGCGCAAAGCTCGAGCTCAAGGGCGGCGAGGTGTCGATCGCGGCGACCAGTGGCGTGAAGATCGACGGCGGCGCAGGCGCGGTCAACCTCACCGCCGGCACCGAAATCGCCCTCAAAGGCACCACCGCGAAGCTCGAGGGCAGCGCGCAGGCGGCGGTCAAGGCCGGTGGAGTGCTCACCGTCCAGGGCAGCCTGGTCAAGATCAACTAAGTCACAGGGCCCCACAGAGCGGCGCACGACGACGAGAAGGAGCGGACGATGCCACCAGCCGCGCGGGTCGGGGATCCGACGGGGCACCCCGGGGTGATCGGGCCACCGGGGGTGCCGAACGTGCTGATCGGCGGATTGCCCGCGGCAACCGTGGGCACTCCGCATGTCTGCTCGTTCCCGCCGCCCGCCGTGCACCCGCCGTCGGTGATCGTGCCGCCCGGCTGTCCCACGGTGCTGATCGGCGGCATGCCGGCGGCCAGGATGGGTGACATGTCGGCCTGTGGTGCGCCGATCATCCTCGGCGCGCCCACCGTACTGATCGGAGGATGACGATGGCACAAGGATTCTCGGGGGATTTCATCGGCGCCGGGTGGGCGTTTCCATTGACCACCGACGCGACCGGCGGGATCGCG
>DASQFG010000461.1:0-1792 GCA_035633315.1 Nakamurella sp.
GGTCACCCATCGCGCCGACTCGGTGGCGTTGGTGGTGCCCGAACCTGACGAGCGCGTCACCGGAGACCCCTTCTTCGCGGCGGCCATCCAGGGGCTGTCGCAAGCGCTGGGCGAGACCGACCTCCAGCTGGTGCTGCTGATGGCCAGGGTCGGGGACACGGCGGAGCGAACCATCCGCTATCTCCGGCTTGGGTACGTGGACGGCGTGGTGGTGGTGTCTCACCACCGTTCGGACGAGATCGAGCGAGCGCTGGTTGCCGTGTCGCTGCCGAGCGTGTTCGTCGGCCGACCGTGGAACCTGCCCGATCGGATCAGCTACGTCGACACCGACAACGAACGCGGTGGCGAAATAGCCACGAACACCTGCTGGCCAGGGGGCGGCGCAGGGTCGGCACCGTCGCTGGCCCGCCGGACATGACTTCCGCGCAGGACCGCCTCGCGGGCTGGCGCTCGGCTCTGATCAAGCGCGGACTGCCGGTCGATGCGTTCGCGCACGGGGACTTCACCACCCGGGGCGGTCTGGCGGCGACCGAGCGGCTACTGGCCAAACACCCCGATCTGGACGCCATTTTCGTGGCGTCGGACCTGATGGCGGTGGGCGCGCTCGCGGTGCTGAAGGCTCGCGGGCTGGCGGTTCCGTCGGATGTCGCACTGGTCGGCTATGACGACGCCGCGGTCGCGGCCGCGACCGACCCACCGTTGACGACGGTGGTCAACCCGATTGTCGAGATGGCACGGACGGCAGGTGTGATCCTGCTGAACCGGATGTCCGGCGATCGCGACCCGGTCCCGCCGCCCACGTTGTTCGCCCCGGAGTTGATCGTTCGTTCGTCGAGCTGAGGAGGGCAGGGTGCGCGGCGACGGCAACGGCTGGACCTGGTGCGCTCTTGGCCACCGGCACTGGGGCCGGTACGGGGCGGCAGGGCTGCTGCTGCGACGGCTAGACGATCTTGATGGCTCGGCGGCACCATCTGTGCTGCTGCAGCATCGAGCCGCCTGGACCAGTGACGGGGGGACGTGGTCGCTCCCGGGCGGCGCTCGGGACAGCCACGAGTCGATGGTCCAGGCGGCGCTGCGGGAGGCGCACGAGGAGGCCGGCATCGACCGGCTGGCGGTCGCGGTCGTCGGCGAGTGGCAGGACGATCACGGGGGCTGGTCGTACACCACGGTCATCGCCGAGGTCGTCGGTCCGCTGCGGCTGGTGCCGAACGCGGAGAGTGCGGAGCTGCGCTGGGTCGCGGAACCCGACGTCACCGCCTTCGCGTTGCACCCGGGGTTCGCCGGCAGTTGGCCGTCACTCCGTCGGCGGTGACCCGGTCGTTCCGGACTCCCGTGCCCAGTTGCCGAGCGTCGACAGTGGGACGATCACCTGCTTGGTTCGGCCTTCACCGAACAGAGGGGGGTGGGTCGCATGAGTGCGCCGACACAGCAGGCCGCGGAGGGGCCGCCATCGACCGTCCGCAGGCACTGGGACGGCCGGATTTCGTTCGCTAGCGGCCAGGTCCGCCAGTCCGGCCGGGCGCCGGTGACGTTCGCCATCGTGATCATCATCTGGGTCGCCGGCTGCTGACCCTGTGCCTGGTCGCACTGCTGTACGGCGGCCAATTGCAGGACGTGCTGCGGCTGAGCACGGCCAATCCCGGTGACGAACAGGTCGGGGGTGCAGAAGCTCTCGGAGGTCGTCGGCAAGACCATGGAGCCGGTGTACGGGTTCCGGTCGCTGCTGAAGTTCAAGGCCAAGTTCCAGCCGGTCTACCAGCCGATGTTCCTGTGCTATCCGGAGGCGGCCGTG
>DASQFG010000462.1:0-7289 GCA_035633315.1 Nakamurella sp.
GTGGTCTTCAAGCGCATGGAACGTTCCCTTCTGAAGGACACGGCCGGCCAGCTGGTCGGCGGTGGTTCGGTGGTGGTGCTGACGCGCGAGTCGGACTCCAACGGACACAAAGGACCGAGAGCAGGACCAGCCCGGACGAACGGCCCGGACGCCTCATCAGTGGCGTGCATCACGCACTAGTACGATGGTCACACAAACTATGCACCGCGACTCGCCGTGTCAATGGTCCCACAGGTCACATTTTGGTAAGTGCCTCAACGAAGTCCGGCCCTGACACGGAGTGGTGAACGCCGTTCCCGAATGGTTGTCGGGGCGACGACACAGACAGGACAATTCAGGCTCAGATGACCCGCACGTGTCCGTCAGGTAAACATGCCGAGACCGCCCGAAGCCCCTCCGGACGGTCACGATCGGGTCTCAGTACGAGAACAGGGACCCGCGGACGGTGCCCGCACCGGTCACGATGCTCACCCCGGCGGACGTCCCGATGAGGTCGGCGCCGGCGGCCAGCAACGACCTCACCTGCTCGACCGTCTGCACCCCGCCGGAGGCCTTGACGCCGATCGACGCGGGAACCGATGCTCTCAGAAAGGCAATGGTGGCCGGGTCGGCGATGCCGACCGAGCCGCTGGAGGCGATCGACACGAATGCCGCCCCGGCCCCGATCGCGGCGCTGACCGCAAGCTCGCGTTGACGCGGGTCCAACAGCGGCAATTCCAGCATCAGCTTGACGCCGATCGGGTCGGCGGCCCGCACGATGGCGGTGATGTCGGCGGCGAACTCCTCGGTCCGGCTGGACAGCAGGAAGCCGACATTGACCGTGGCATCGAGTTCGTCGACGCCGGCGTCGACGAGGGCCTTGACCTGGGCCACCCGGCCGGCGGTGATGCCCGAGCCGTACGGATAGTCGACGATCGAACCGATCCGCGCGACGGTGCCACGTAACTCGTCCTTGGCGGCCCACACCCAGCACGGCGGCACGACGGCGGCGTCGAATCCGTGCTCCAGGGTTTCCCGAACATGATGGCGCACTTGACGTTCGGTGATCGCCTGGCCGATCAGGGTGTGCTGGATCCGGCCCGCGAGCTGTTCCCGCGGCAGCACAAGGGCGGGGTGTACGTCACCCGGTTCGAGATCGTCGTCGTGATCGTCACCGCCGAAAGGGTCGCGGTAGGAACCGCGAAAGGGCACCGCTGGAGTGGTCATCTGCACCCTCGGAGACGTCCTGGCGAAACCGGTCGGCCCGCACGGGCGTGCCCAGTGTGCCACGGCGCCGGTGCCGGCACCCGTCAGTCGAGGAATTCCTGGCTGGGCTGTGGCTACGCTGCTGCCCCATGCGAATCCTGTCCATCCAATCGTCGGTGGCCTACGGGTATGTCGGGAACAGCGCCGCGACGTTTCCGTTGCAGCGGCTGGGGCATCAGGTGTGGCCGGTCAACACGGTGCACTTCTCCAACCACACCGGCTACGGCGCCTGGCGCGGCGAGGTGCTCGATCCTGCGGTGGTCGCCGAGGTGATCGAGGGCATCGCCGACCGCGGCGTGCTGGGCACCGCGGACGCCGTGCTCACCGGATACCTGGGCTCGCCGGGCGTGGCCGAGGTGGTACTCGCGACGGTCGCTCGGGTCAAGCAGTCGAACCCGTCGGCGGTGTACTGCTGCGATCCGGTGATGGGCGACATCGGCCGCGGCATGTTCGTGCTGCCCGGGATCCCGCAACTGATCCGGGAGCGAGTGGTTCCGGCGGCGGATGTGGTGACGCCCAACGCCTACGAACTGTCCTACCTGGCGTCGGGGGTAGACCCGTCAGCAGCGGCGACCGACGCGTTCGACACCGTCGGGGAACTGCTGACCGCGGTCGACCGGGTCAGGGAGATGGGTCCCTCGACGGTGTTGGTGACATCGGTGGCGCACGCCGGGATCCCCGATGACCAGATCGCCATGCTGGCCGTCGATGCGACTGGTGCGTACCTGGTCAGGACGCCCCGGCTGCCGCTGTCGGTCAACGGCGCCGGGGACGTGACCGCGGCACTGTTCCTGGCTCATCTGCCGGCCGGCATCGAGGTGGCGCTGGCCAGGGTGGCCTCCTCGGTGTACGCGATTCTCGCCGCCACCGACGCCGCCGGCAGTCGGGAGATCTGCCTGGTGGAGGCACAATCGGCGATCGCCGGGCCGCCCTGCGAATTCGACGTCGAGCGGCTCCGCCGTTGACCGGGTTGCCGGGCTGACCTACCGGCCGACCGTCGCGGTTGCCGGGGGCAGTACCGAGGTCGTGCTCCACACCGGATCGTCGATCACGGGTTCGATACCGGGCGGCCGGGCCTCCGGTCGAGCCGCCTTCGCCCGGTAGAGCTCCGCGTCGGCGCCGGCCAGCAAGGCGCGCGCATCCCGGGCTCCGGTGGTCACGGCGGCCCCCACCGACACTCCGATCAGGACCGACCGTTCGCCGATCTGGATGGGCCGGGCCACCGCCTCCCGGATGCGGGCGGCGACATCCTCGGCGGTCCTGGCCGCGGCGCCCTGACCGAGCAGGACGGCGAATTCGTCACCACCGAACCGGGCGACCAGATCACCGGACCGGGTCGCGGCCTCCAGCCGCTGCGCCACCTCCACCAGCACCCGGTCGCCCGCCAGGTGGCCGTACCGGTCGTTGACCAGCTTGAACCCGTCGAGATCGATCAGCAGCAGGGTGACGGTGCCATTGGCGCCGGGCCGGCCGGTGATCCGTTCGCGCAGCCTGGCCAGCAGGGTGGCGCGGTTGGCGATCGAGGTCAGCGGATCAGTGCCGGCCTGGGTGGTGCGGAAGGACACCGCCCGCAGGCCCGACTGCGCGGCAAGCATCGCCAGCGCGAGCAGCGGCAGCAGCGCGGGCGAGTTCCAGGCCAGCACCGCGGCGATCGGCGCGGTGAGCGCGAGCGACCCGACGGCAAGCTGGTTGCGCCAGTCGGCCAGGTGCTCGGCCCAGGAGATGGCGCCCACCAGGGTCAACGAGACGCCGATCAACACCAGGTTGAGGGACTCGCTCACCACACCGAGCGCGGCGCTGAGCGGCAGCATCGCCCACACCGGTACCGGGTCCGTCCAGTCGTGCGAGGGGGTGAGCAGGATCAGCGTGCCGGCGGCCGCAGCGCCCTGCAGGCCCCACAACGCGGTGTTGAGCACCACCCGCCACCACACCATCCGCAGCGCCAGGGTCATGGCCGCGCCGGCGAGCAGGAACGCCACCGCCGCCTGTGGGCCGTAGGCCAGCATCGCGGCGATCGCCAGCGGCGTGGACAGGATGTAGTCGTCCAGCGGGTTCGCCGTACGCATCCAGGGCATCGTGGGGTACAGATCGGCGAGCAGCATCAGCCCGAGCAGGATGAGCATCCCGGGCTGGGTGAGGACGTGCTCCAGGTCGGGCCCGGGGGCCCACAGCGCCAAGGCGGCGAACACGGCGATCACCGCGGCGACCATGGTGACCCACCACCAGCGGAAGCCAACGGGCGTCCGGTGCCATGGCTCACCCAGCGCCCCGCCCAGCGCCCCGGCCTGCACGACGCGCGGCGGCGTTTCCTGTTCAGGCGTTTCCTGTTCAGGCGTTTCCTCTTCAGCCGGCATGGTGACCGCCCACCGGCGGCACCGGATCGGCGGCGCCGGACCACGGAATCGCCCAGTACGGCGCCTCCGGCCGGCTCGCCACCGGGGCGGCCAGTGCCCCCTGCACGGTGTGGCTCCACACCGGAGGGCGGATGACCGGGACGCGCGCAGGGTGGATGTCGACCTTGTCCGTGTCGGCCAGGCGCTGTTCGGAACGGAACTTCGCCCGGTACATGTCGCGGTCGGCCCGCTCGACAAGACCGAGCACGTCCATCCGCGGGTCCGTCGCCATCGAGATCCCCACCGAGCAACCGACGGTGAGCACGGCATCGCCGACCTGCATGGGCGCTGCCAGTTCGGCTCGGAACCGATCGGCGGCCGCGGCAGCCTGTGTGGCG
This sequence comes from Nakamurella sp., assembly GCA_035633315.1. Classification (GTDB taxonomy): domain Bacteria; phylum Actinomycetota; class Actinomycetes; order Mycobacteriales; family Nakamurellaceae; genus Nakamurella. The sequence goes on from DASQFG010000462.1 coordinate 3,977, forward strand.
GTGGTGCCCTCCGCGAGTACCACCGCGAATTCGTCGCCGCCGTACCTGGCCACGAGGTCGGTCGCCCCGGCTGCGGCCTGCAGCCGGCGCGCCACGATGACCAGGACCTCATCGCCGGTCAAGTGGCCGTGGGTGTCGTTGACGTCCTTGAACCGGTCGAGGTCGATGAGCAGCAGGATCGTCGGCTGATGGGCGTGCGGTCGGGAGATTCGAACGGACAGCCGCTGGGTCAGCGTCAACCGGTTCGGCAACCCCGTGAGCGGGTCGATCCGGGCCGCCGCTGTACTGCGGAACATGGTGCGGCTCAAGTGGTTCAGCGACACGATGATCACCGCCGAGGCCGGCAGAGCCCACGGCCCGTCAATGGCCAGCGCGGCCAGCAGCGGCGCGGTGATCAGGCTGACGCCCCAGATCCGCACGGTCTTGCCGAACCGCTCGTACTGCGCATCCCAGGTGGTGACGCCGAGTTCGGTCAGGGTCCACCCGAGCAGCAGCCCGGACAGCACCACGACGATGACAGCGAGGCCGAATCCCCAGAGCACCAGCTGCGCCTCGGTGGGCAGGCCCGATGCGTCTTCACGCAGATCGCTCAGGCCGGCCACCGCCAGACCCACGATGCCGAGGATCACCATGTTGAGCACGGTCCGCCACCATCGTTCGGCGCCCCGGGACAGCGCCGTCGTCAGCCCGCTGACCAGGAAGAGCACGGACGCCGCCGGCCCGTAGACGAGGACCGCGGCCAGTGAAAGCGCCGCCGACCAGGCGAAGGTGACGTTCGCCCGGACATCGCGCATCCATGGCAGCAGCGGATACAGATCCGCGAGCAGCACCAGCCCGGCCAGCACGATGAATCCGCCGAGGACCCGCGGCGCGGAGAGGTTCAGGTCCGGCGTGTCCCACAGCAGGGCGACGTACCCGATCAGCACGATCGCGACACCCGACCAGAGCAGTACCCGGAATCGCCGCGGGGTCGCCCGCAGAGGTCCGGAAAGGACCTCGCTCGTGGACTGCATGCTGCTTCCTGCCCCCTGCGTCTACTGCAAAAGGCTACCGGCGGCGAACGTTCCGGTACCTCGCCCGAAGGAATGATTTCGTGCGCAATAGTTCACCCTCTGTGACACCTCCACTTCCACGGGATCATTCGGCCCCACAACCGCCCGTGACGACTGCCCTGCCGCCATGGGCCGGCCGCACGATGCTGTGCCGTTGGGGGATCCTGCCGTCGCTATGTCTGCCGCTGCGTGTGTGACAAGGTCTGCGCATGGCAGAGGCGGACATCATCGTGGTCGGAGCGGGGTTGGCCGGGCTGGTTGCGGCGGCCGAGGCGGCGGATGCCGGGCGGTCGGTGATCGTCCTCGACCAGGAGGGTCCGGCCAGTCTCGGGGGCCAGGCCTGGTGGTCGTTAGGCGGCCTGTTCCTGGTGAACTCGCCGGAGCAACGCCGGCTCGGCATCAAGGACTCGACGGAACTGGCGGCGGCGGACTGGTTCGGGTCCGCTGGTTTCGACCGGCCCGAGGATCACTGGCCCCGACTCTGGGCCCAGGCTTACCTGGATTTCGCGGCGGGCGAGAAACGGGCCTGGCTCCGCGGCCAGGGCGTCGCGTTCTTCCCGGTGGTGCAGTGGGCCGAGCGCGGCGGCTACCAGGCAGGCGGTCACGGCAACTCGGTGCCGCGGTTCCACCTCACCTGGGGAACCGGGCCCGGGTTGCTGACCCCGTTCGTCCGCAGGGTGACAGAGCATGTCAGGACGGGCCGGGTCCAGCTCAGATTCCGGTACCGGGTGACCGAACTGGTTGGTGACGGCCGGGCCGTCGTAGGGGTGGCCGGGGAGGTGCTGGAACCGACCACTGCCGCGCGCGGGGAGCGCTCGTCGAGAAAGGTGGTCGACGAATTCGCCATCGGCGCCGGAGCGGTGATCGTCACCTCCGGCGGTATAGGAGCCAATCATGATCTTGTCCGGGAGAACTGGCCCGGTGGGTACGGCCAGGCGCCCGCGGAGTTGCTGTCCGGGGTGCCCGACTCGACCGACGGGTTGATGCTTGGCGTCGCCGAACGCGCCGGCGGCCGGGTGATCAACCCGGACCGGATGTGGCACTACCCAGAGGGCATCATCAACCACTCCCCGGTGTGGAGTGCGCACGGCATCCGGATCCTGTCCGGGCCGAGCCCGCTGTGGCTCGATGCCTTCGGCCGGCGGCTACCCGCGCCGCTTTTCCCCGGCTTCGACTCCCTGGGCACGGTGCGGCACATCACCGCCACCGGCCGGTCGCATTCCTGGTTCCTGCTCGACCAGCGCACCATCGGTCCGGAGTTCGGGCTGTCCGGGTCGGAGCAGAACCCCGACCTCACCGGGCGTTCGGTCAAGCTGCTGCTGACCACCAGGGCCGGCGGCAAGATCACCCCTGGAGTGCAGGCGTTCCTCGATCACGGGGTCGACTTCCTCACCGCCCCTACGCTGCCCGAGCTGGTTCAGAAGATGAACGAACTGGTCGGCGAGCCGCTGGTCGATGCCGAGAACCTGGCCCGGACCGTGTCGTTGCGGGACGGACAGGTGCGCGCCGAGCTCGGCAAGGATCCGCAGCTGGTGGCCATCGCCGGCGCTCGGCGGTACATCGGTGACCGGAAGATGCGGACGGTCGAGCCGCACGAAATGCTCGATCCCGCGGCGGGTCCGCTGATCGCGGTGCGGCTGCACATCCTGACCCGCAAGACCCTGGGTGGACTGGAGACCGATCTGTCGGCCAGGGTGCTGCGACCCAGCGGTTCTCCCGTCGACGGCCTGTTCGCCGCGGGCGAGGTGGCGGGGTTCGGTGGCGGCGGCATGCACGGCTACCGCGCCCTGGAGGGCACGTTCCTGGGAGGGTGCCTGTTCGCGGGGCGGATCGCCGGCCGCGCTGCGGCCGCCGCGGTGTAGGTCCGGCCGCTGATCGTGGCCGCGCAGGCCTCGGTCGCGGGGCGCCGCTCAGACCAGCAACTGATGCGCCGCCAACTCCCGGTACAGCGGACTGGAGTCCACCAGTTCCCGGTGCGTCCCGACGGCCTGCACCCGGCCGTGTTCGAGCACCAGAATCTGGTCGGCGTCGACCACCGTTGCCAGCCGGTGCGCGACCACGATCAGCGTCCGGTCCTGCGCGACCGCGTCGATCGCCTCCCGCAGCGCCCGCTCGTTGCGGCCGTCCAGGCTTGCCGTCGGCTCGTCGAGCAGCAGCAGCTGCGGCGAGGAGAGCAGTGCTCGGGCGATGGCCAGCCGCTGCCGTTCACCGCCGGACAGCAGGATGCCGTCCTCGCCCACCTGAGCGTCCAGCCCGGCCGG
>DASQFG010000463.1:0-4311 GCA_035633315.1 Nakamurella sp.
GCTCACCGCTGTTCGTCACGGTCACCGTCATCGCCGCGCGGCCGCCCGCGAACGCCGGATCGCTCACCGCGGGGTCGGACAGCACGAGGACTGCGGGACCCGGCTGGACGATCGCGAGCTCGTCGCCGGCCGTGCTGGTCAGCGCAATCGTGCGTCCGCCCGCGTCGATGGCTCGCAGCGGTAGCGGACCGGGCGATGCGTCGGCGGAGATCTTCATTGTCAGGCTGTCGATCACCGGGCCGTCGCACAGCAATCCGCCTGATCCCTGCGGCTGACAACCGGACGGGGTCTGCCGGAACTCCAGGCCGGGGCCGGTGGGCTCGAGGGCGATCTGGCCGAGCTTCCCGACACCGACCCTCGGGGTCGCCGTCACCGTGATGACAGCGGTACTGCCGATGGCGTACGGCCCGCCGGGGCCGGCCTGCAGCGTGGCGACGCCGGATTCGACGGTCACCGAGGCCGTGTCCGGCTCGGCACCGACGTTGACGGTGAACTCGCCGTCGTGCCCGGACGGCGGTACGTCCACGGCCACGTCGATCGTGCTGTCCTTGCCGGCCTCGAGTCCGGGCAGCATGCAGTCGCCGGGCGTGCACACGGCGCCGTCGACGGCCACCGAGGTCACGTCGATCCCGGCGGTGGTCGAGCCGGTGATCGGCGCCGGGTCGGACAGCTGACCGCCGTCGTTCGTGACGGTCATGGCAACCGTGCCGGTGGTGCCCGCGGTGAACGTCAGGGGGCCGATCGGCGTGAGGGTCAGGTGGGCCGGCGCCGCCGGCACGACCTCCAGGTCGTGGTCCTTGTCGTCCTTCACCTCGACGCGGCGACCGGCCGCGTCGGTGACGGTGAGGGGCAGCAAGCCGGCCTGCTGACCCTTGTCGATCGTCAGGTCAAGGCCGTTGATCGTGGCACCGCCGCAGCTGACCTGCTGCGTCGGCTGCGCGGCCAGATCGCCGGGGGGCCCGGTCGGGGTACAGGCGGGGGGTACCGCCGTGAACCGCACTCCGCCGGTCAGGGTCAGTGTCACCTGGCCCGGGTTGGTCACGACCTGCTGGTAGCCGGCCTGCACGGTCAGCCTCGTGGTGGACGGCGCCACGTACGGGCTGCTCGGGGACACGGCGACACCCGTCACGCCGCTGTTCACGACCAGCTCGGTGAAGGCGGAGGCATCGCCGACGGTCGCAGTCAGCCGGCCACCCGTCGCCGCGGGTGCCGCGGTCAGATTGACCGTCACCACAGTGCTGGATCCGGCGGCGACCGGTGTCAGCTGACAGGGACTGGCCGGCGTGGGCACGCACGACGTGCCACCGGTCTGCACGCTGGTGACCTCGACGTCCGTCGGCGGGACGAAGACGATCGGCGCCGCTTCGGAGGGCAGGCCGCCGTCATTCCTTACGCCGAACGACGCCGACCCGGTGCCGCCCGAGTACAAAGGCTCGGCCGGGAGCGAGGTCATGCTCAGCGCCGGCGGGCCGCCCTGAACCGTCAAGTCGTTGTCGGCGGCATCCTTGAGCACCGCGGTGACGTCGCGGCCGCCGGCGTCGGTGACCGTCAGCGGCAGCGGGCCGGAGATCTGCTCGCGGGAGATGGCCAGCGTCAGGCCGCCGATGGGGTTGACCCCGCAGGTGACCTGGTGCGTGGGATCGGCGGTGGACTTCGTGCACCCGGCCGGCGGTGCGGCGAACGCGACGTCGCCGGTCAGGGTGAAGGTCAGCGGTCCGGGGTTCGCGACGCCGTTGACAGGGGCCACCGCGATGTCCAGCACCGTGGTCGACGGCGCGAAGTACGGGCCGTTCGGCGATGCCTGCAGGCCGGCGATCCCGGTGTCGACGGTGAGGGTGGCCTTGTCGTGCGTGCCGCCGATCGTCACGATCGCGTCGCCGGTTATTGCCTCCGGGAGAGCTGCGAGCTGGAAGGTGACGATCCGCGGTGCGCTCAGGCCGACCGGCGGGAGGATGCACGCATCCTGTTCGGCGGTGGCGCAGGCGACGCCGTCGATGTCGATCCCGGTCACGGTGACGCCGGTCGGGAACGCGTAGTTGATCGGCGCGGCGGCTGACGGCGCTCCGCCGCCGTTGGTGGCCGTGACGGCGATCGAACCGGTGCCGCCGGCGGGGAGGCCGGCGTCGTCCTGGATGTCCAGGCCGAGGACGGCCGGCCCCGGCGTGACCTCCAGCGGCCTGTCCGTGCTGTCGGTCAGCACGACTATTCGGGACCCGGCGTCGGTGACGGTCAGCGGCAACGGGCCGGCCGGTTGACCGGCGGTGATCTTCAGTCCGAGCCCGCTGATCCCCGGGCCGTCGCAGGTGATCTGGGACGACCCTTCCTCGCCGACCGCGGTGCAGCCCGATGCCGAGGAGATGAATCTCGTGCTCTCGCCGGTCAGCGTGAGGGTGATCCGCCCGGCGTCGGCGACACCGGGTTTGGGCGTCAGAGTGATCGTCATGGAGGTGGTGGACGGCGCGAGGTAGGGGCCGTCGGGGGACGCCTGCAGGGTATCGATCCCGGTGACGATCGCAAGGGCAGCGGTCTGCTCGGCACCCCCGATGTCGACGGTGAGGGTCGGTGAGGCGGCCTTCGGCGTGGCGCTGAGCTGGAGGGTGACGGTCAGCTGTTGGTCGTGGGCGAGCGGCGGGAGCTCGCAGGTCTGGGCGGCCGGATCGCAGTCGACGTCGCCGATCTTGATGCCGGTGACCGCGACGGTGTCGGTGGCGTCGTTGACGTCGGTGACCGTCGCGCTGATCGGGGTCCTGGTGGATGCAACGCCGCCGATGTTGGTGACGGTCAGCGACGCTTTCCCGCTGTTGCCGCCCGCGGTCAGTGTGTCGGTGCTGACCTTCGACAGATCGAGGGTTGCCGGCGGGGCAACCTCGAGCGGGTTGCCGAACTCGTCGAGGACCTCGATCTGCCGCCCGCCGGCGTCGGCCACCGTCAACGGAAGCGGGCCGGTTGCCTGCTCGGGGATGTTCAGGGCCAGGCCGCTGATCAGCGCCGACCCGGTGACCGGGGTGACGGTGCAGACGAACTGGTGAGTCGGGGCCGCCTCGACCGGGTCACAGCCGGCGGGTGCGTTGCCGAAGGAGACATCTCCGCCGAGGGTGAGGGTCAGCGCAACAGGCGTGACGACGCTGGACCGGGTGGCGATGTGCAGATCGATGCTGGTCGGCGAACCCGCGGGGTACGGGCTGGGCGGTGTGGCCACGATCGTCAGGACGGGGCCGTCGACCGTCAGCGGCGTGGACCGCGACCTCCCGGCGACACTGACGGCGAGATCGGGCCCCCCGGATGGTGCGCTCGGGTCGGCGGTGAGGTTCAGCGTGACGGTCGTCGAACTCCCCGGATCAACCGGCGGCAGCAGGCAGGGCACGTCCGCCGTCGGCGGGCACGTCCCATCGCCCGTGTCAATGCTCGCCACGTGCACGCCGTCCGGCAGTGTAAGGCCGATCGGCGTGGCCGGGGACGGCACGTTCCCGTTGTTGGTGACGTCCAGCGAAGCCGTTTGGCTGCCTCCCGCGACGATCGCACCGGTCCGGATGGTGGAGAGCTCCATCGGGACCACCTGGGGCGGGTCGGTCACCGCAACGATGCGCCGTCCGGCGTCCGTGACGGTCAGCGGGATCGGGCCGGCCGGTTGGTCCGCGCCGATCTCCAGGGTCAGCCCGGCGATCTGCGGCCCGGTGTCCGAGCAGGTGATCTGCTGGATAGGCGCCGCACCAACAGCGGAGCAGTTGGCGGGGGTGCTGCTGAACGCCGTGTCACCGGTCAGCACGAAGATCAGCGGCCCACGTTTCGTCACACCGTCCCTTGGGGTTGCGGTGATGCCGAGAGCGGTCGTCGACGGCGCGAAGTAAGGACCGTCCGGTGACGCCGTCAGCTTCGAGATCCCCGTTTGGATCTGGTCCGGCTGGATCGTCGTCGAAATCGCGACCCCGAAGATGCTGACGGTGGCGGTGGCGGTGGTGGTCGTGTCGGGCTGGACGCCGGCGTCGACGTCGACCGTGATGGTGACGATGACCGTGGCGTTCGGCGCCACCACTCCCAGCGGAACGGAGCAGGTCGGAGCTCCGGTGGGCAGGCACTGGGCGGGCGCGCGCGCTTGTGTGTAGCCGACCGCGGCCCGCCGCAAACCGGAGGCGCCCGGGGCGACATCGACTGACTGCACGGACACGCCCGCAGGGAGCGTGATGTCCATCGGGACGTCCGGAGCGGAGTCCTGCTGGCCGGTGTTGGTGACCGTCAGGCTGAAGGCGCCGGTGCCACCGGCGACGAACGGCTGACTGACGGTGAGATCGGTGGGTGTCAGCACCGCTGGGC
>DASQFG010000464.1:0-4326 GCA_035633315.1 Nakamurella sp.
CACCCGGGAATCGGATGTCGTGGCCGGCCGTGGACCGATCTCGTCGCCGGCGGTGTTCGGGAGGGTGTCCGCGCTCATGACACTCACCCTGTCCACTGGCGCTGTGCGGCCTGCAGAGTCTCGCTGTGGTCTTGCTGTGGGGGTCGGGCGGGGTGATCGACCCGATGTGATCGACCCGACGTGATCGTCCCGGGGTGACCGGCCCGGGGTGACCGGCCCGGGGCGACCGGCCCGGGGTGATCGACTGTGGGGTTAATCGGCGGGCGATGGGCCGCTGGGCTGAACGGCGCCTCCTCTGGCGTTCAGTCCCGGTTGCGCCACGCCCCTTCGAGGCCGACGCCCCGGAAACCGAGTGCCTCGTTCACGTCGAGCATGTGGCGGTTCTCCGCGGCGTTGAAGGTATAGATCATCCGCGATCGCGGACTCAGGGCGGCCAGCCGGCGCAGGTTGGCGATCTTGAGCAGCATGCCCAGCCGGTGACCGCGGTGCTCGGAAAGCACAAGGGTGTCCTCCTGCCGAACCGTCCCCCCACCATCACGAGGAACCGTGAGTTCGCTGAACCCGACAAGGTTTTCGGAAGGGACGTGGAGCGCGGCCACCGTGAGGATCGTGCGGCCGCCGGCTTCGACGGCCTCGTTCCGAACGACCATCCGAGCCTCGTCCCATGGCTCCTCATCTACCTCGAGGCCGGCCGACGGTTGGTCGGTGCTCATCCTCCTCTTCAGGGTGGCCATGTCCCCGATCCACCTGGCGGGCGCTCGTCCGGTCCAGGTGACGATCTCGTAGTCCGTTCCCGCTGCCTGCGCCGCGCTCCGTTCGGTCCCGGCCAGCACATCCGGATCGACCGGAAGATCGAGAAAGCTGATCAGCCCCACCTGTTCGAGCCGGTATCCACGGGCGATCAGAAAACGCACGCCGGGGTCGGCGGCCGGGACGTCTCCGTATCCGGTCGGGGACGGCACCCGATCGCCACCGATGGTGGCGGTGTGCACCGGGTCCGTCTGCACGATGGGTCGACCGGATTGCCGTGCGAGGCCCTCCACGTGATCGAACAGGGCCGATCCGATGCCCCGCCCGCGCAGGCCGGGAAGGACTTCGGCGGAGATCCACGACGATGCGGAACCCGGTGCGATGGACCAGCTCAGGATCGCTCGCCCGACGATGCGCCCGTCGATCCTGGCCACGAAGATCCGCTTGGGATCATGTTCGCGAAACTGGTACAGCGGCAGCAGTTCGGTCGCGGTGACGGCCAGCGCGTCACTGCCGATTGCTGCGGACTCGATCGCGTTGCGGACGTCGACCATCTCCACGAAATCGGCCGCAGCGGGGTCGCCGAGGGTGGTCGGAATGACAAGTTCCTCGATGCCGGTCGTCGCGGTCGTCATGGGGCCTGTCCTTGTCCGAAGCTGTCCGGGACTTGCCGGAGCCAGTCGATCCCTCCTGGTGAGCCGTCGGCAACACGTTTTCGCCCTCCGCCCGGCAATCAGCGAAGGTCCGTTGATCATGGCCGGCGGATGGTTCACTGTCGAGCGGTGACCGTGGTCGAGGTGATGACGAACTACTTGGCGGCGATGAACAGCGGTGATTTCGAGTCCGATTTCGGCTATTTCGCCGACGACGTTGTCGGTTCTGTGCCGGGGCGCTCGTCGCTGACCGGTGAACGACGGGGGCGCGCGGCGGTCGAGGGGTATATCCGCGAGGTCATCCCGCACACCCGGGGCAAGGTCGCGGTCGAACTCCTCGACATGCTCGTCGGGGACGAACATGTCGCCTTGACCGCGCTGGAAGAGCTCGGCGATGACGAGCACCGGGTGGAGATCCGGCGGGTGACTGTTTACCAGGTCCGGGTTCGGGTCGAGAACGGCAAAATCGTAGAAATACGGATCCTCGAAGGCGATCAATACGCCGTGGACGAATTCACCGCGGCCATCACTTCGGGCGAGAGTTGAGGTACGTCCGGTTCGGTCGACCGTGCAGACCGGTCAGCGCCGGCGGTGGTCGACCCTGGGAGCGCGAGGGCCGAATCGGGGCTTACGGAACCCGCTGGATTCGATCAGCCGGACCACCCGGTGGCGATGGCCGAACCAGGGCCGCAGCAGGTCGAGCATGCCGTCGTCGTCGACCGGCCGGCCGGTCAGCGCCCAGCCCACCACGGCGGGCAAGTGATAGTCGCCGACGCTCACGGTGTCCGGGTCGCCGTGCGCGCGCTGCACGACCTCCGCGGCCGTCCACACTCCGATGCCCGGCACGGTCCGCAGTGCGCTGACCACCTCCGGGCCGCCCCGCCCGCGAGAAACGGTGCGCTGCAGACTTTCCGCCACCCTGGCCGCGTGCTGCACGGTCCGGGCCCGGCCCGGGTCGACGCCGGCCAGATGCCACTCCCAGGAGGGGATCGCCGCCCATTGCTCTGGGCGCGGCGGTACCCGCATGCCGGCCGGGGCCGGGCCCGGCGCCGGCAGGCCGAACTTCGTCACCAACTGCTGCCATGACTGACGGGCGTCGGCGCCCACCACCCGCTGCTCCAGCACGGCCGGCACGAGGACGTCGAACACCATGGCGGTGCGCGGCACTCGCAGCCCCGGGGTCGCGCGATGGGTGCGGGCCAACAGCGGGTGGCCGGTCGAATCCAGGCCGGTCCAGTCGTCGCCGGCACCCAGTAATTCCGGCACCTGGTCGACCGCCCACCCGGCGCCTTGGCCCCATCCGTGGCAGCTCACCGCACCGCCGTCGACGAGCGAGAGGTGAATCGTGGCAGGGCCTTCCGGGGTGTTGCCGGTCCGCCAGAATCCTGTGCCGTCGGTGCGCAGCGTCGGATCGAGTGCACCTCGGCGGAGCGGCCACAGGGTGCGGGCAAGGTCGACCGGCCGGCCCGGCGCCCACCCGCTGGTGACCGGCGGGCCCGTCTGGGGGCTGAGCAGGGCACCCGCGTGGTGTTCGGTCACGCGTCCACTGTGCCGGATGGCCGGCTCCGAACGGCGCCTGGGTACGCACCGTTTCGCCGGCACTGCACCACACACAGGTGCCCGTGGCCGCGCGCACAGCTTCCGGACAGCCGGCGCGGGCAGTGTCCATGACGACTGTCCATGGCAACTGTCAATGGCAACTGTCAAATGACGACTCTCAATGGCAACTGTGTTCGTGGCCGGCGGTGACCGGCCGATCAATCGTAAGGAGATCTGGAAATGCCCCAGCAGGACGACGACAGGGATCCCAGGCCCTATCCACCCAGCACGCCGGTCGATGATCAGAGTCGTCCGCAGGCCCCAGCGGCGAACCCGACCCAGCCGATTGCGGGCTCGCCCGTGTCGCCCCCGGTCCCAGGCGAGGCTCAGCCGTCCGATGCTCCGCAGCTGCCCGGCGCCCAACAGTCCGATGGCGTGCAAGGGACGTACCCGCCGCCGGATTGGGGTGCACCCCAGGGTTACGGCCCGTCACAGGGTTACGGCCCGTCACAGGGTTACGGCCCGCAGCAGGGCTACGGCGACCCGCAGCCGATGACCGCGTCCAGCGAGTCGGGGGAAGCCGGCACCTGGGGGGACCCGGCTGGCGGCGCAACCACCCCAGGGGGAACCCGTACCCCCACCGCCATGTGGAAGAAGGTCGCCGGCGGAGTGGCGTTGGCCGCCGTGGTTGCGGTGGGCGGCGTCGCCGCCGTCAACGCCGCGAACGCATCCAACCCGTCGGGTCAGACCGGCCCCGGCGGCCCGGCGAACAGCGCGGCCGGATACGGCCAGGGCTTCGGTACCGGCGGCGGCACCGATACCGGCCGGCACGGCGGGATCGGTTCGCTCGGCGACGCGTTGCACGGCGAGTTCGTGGTGGCCACCGAGAGCGGCGGAACCGAAACCCGTCGCCTGCAGCGGGGGAAGGTCACTGCCGTGGGCAATGGTTCGCTGTCGGTGACCAGCACGGACAACTTCGCCGCGACCTACACGGTCGGCTCCGGTGTTGACGTGTCCAGCGTTGCCGTCGGCGACACCGTGACGGTCATCGCGACGGTCGACGGCGCCGCGGTGACGGCCGTGACGGTTCTCGAGGGGTCCGAGTTCGGCGGCATGCCCCACGGCGGCTTCGGCGAGTCGGATGACGAGTCCGGTGAGCAGGGTCCGATGGGTGTCCCCGGCGGCACGCCTCCGAACGGAACCGCCCCGCAGGAGGGCACCGCCCCGACCACGCAGGCCCCGCAAACGTCCTGACACCCGCTCCGCGACCGACCACGACCGCTATCCCCGCCCCGGGGTGGCGGTCGTTGTCGTCAGCCGACGCAGCGGATCTCCGTGGATCGCCAGGGCAGTGCAGAGGGTGGCCCACCCGCCCGGCCCGGAG
>DASQFG010000465.1:0-2560 GCA_035633315.1 Nakamurella sp.
CGACCAGCACGACGTCCGGCAGATCGGCATCGACCTGCCGCAGCAGCGCGGCACCGTTCGGCAATTCGGCGACGACCTCGACGCCCAGCGAGGTCAACAGCAGGGCCAGGCCCGCCCGGAACAGCGCGGAGTCGTCGGCGAGCGCTACGCGCACGGCAGCCTCGCCACGATCGTCGTCCCGCCGCCGACCGGACTGGTGACGCTCAGCGCGCCGCCGAGCGCGATCACACGATCGTGCAGGCCGGACAGACCCGTGCCCGCGACTGTGTCCGCGCCACCCACGCCGTCGTCCTCGATGCTGATCGTCAGACACCCAGCGGGCGTCGTCACCCGCACTCTGACCAGACTTCCCGCGGAGTGTTTGACGGCGTTGACCAGCGCCTCGCACGCCACGAAGTAGGCCGTGGCCTCGACCGCCGGCTCCCATCGACGTGGTGGTATATCGATGTCGACGTCCAGCGGCAGCCGCTCGGCGACCACCGCGATCGCCGGTCCGAGGCCCGCTTGGGTCAACACCGCAGGGTGGATGCCGTGTGCGAGCTCGCGGAGTTCGCGCAAAGTGCAGTGCAGTTCCTGACGGATCGTCTCGATGAGGGTCAACTGGTGCGGATCGTGGATCTGTGTCCGTGCCGCGCCCACGGTGAGCGTCAGGGCCAACAGTCGTTGCTGGGCCCCGTCATGCAGATCCCGCTCCAACCGTCGGCGTTCGGTGACGCCGGCCTCGATGATCCGGGTCCGTGAGGCGCGAACCTCCTCCAACTGGGCTCGGACGCTGGCCTGCAGCCTCGCGTTTTCCAGTGCCAGCCCGGCGGCGGCCAGCGCGGCCTGCAGCAACCCGGCATGACGCTCCAACGACCGGTCGACCACCACGGCCGCCAGTGGCATTCCGTCGCGGGTCAGCACCTGAATGGCCAGCTGGTCCGCCGAATGCCGGTCGGGCTCGACCGGATGCCCTTCCGTCGTGACATGGCATCGCGCATCCGGAACCCAATAGAAGATGTCCAGGCTGGGATCGCACAAGGCATGCCGCAGCGCGTGTCTCACGTCCTCGACGGTGCCCGGCGCGGACAGCCGAATGACCAGATCCGCCACCGATGATCGGCCGACCCGTCGCCGCACGGCCGCCACCACGAAGGCGAGTGGAAACACCGTCAGCGTGACTGCCTCGATCGTCAACAGCACGGTTTGCAGGTTCTCGACGTTTGGCAGCAACTGTTGCGCGACGTCCACACTGATCGCGACGATCGGGGCGATGACGCCCAGCCCGACCGGTAACAGATCTCGACGGTCGAGTTCGAACGATCCGCGCAGGCGGCGGCGCAGCAGCAGCACGAATATCACCGTGAGCGCGATCCCCCCGCCGTCCAGGAGCGCCCGCAGGATCGCATTCAGCGGGGGACTGTCGACCACGGGTGGCCACCAGGCACCGTCGGGCAACGCCAGCGATTCCCGGGTCGAGGTCAGCCCGATCAGCGTGCGTAGCACGACCAGGTGGGCCACCTCCACGGCGACGAAGGTGCGGTGCGCGCGGTTCGTCAGGCGGGGATCCGGATATCGCAGCGACACCACCGCGAGGATGGGGAACACCAAGGGGCCGAGCACCCAGGCCACCGCAGGCACCGGGCCGACCCGGAAGGTGTCCCCGAGGGTCAGCAGGACCAAGCAGCCGGCGGCGCCGAGAAGCAGTTTCGCGGTCCCACGTTGCCGGTCCTCGTCGGCAGGCAGGAAGGCCGCGATGGCGAACATGACAATGGCAATCCAGTTGGCCAACGACAGGACTGGTTGGCTGTCCCACGCGGGCGAAAGGGTCAGCGCGGCGAGCACCGCAGGAACCACCAGAACCACCAGCCGGGCGTGTTCGCCGGGTCGGCCGATTGGCCATCTGTCGACCGGTAGGTTCACCTGCATATTCGGGCGCTCCCCCCCGGGCTGTCATGTTAAGGCGGCGCACCTCGCGCCTCGAATGATTTGTTGGTTCGCGAGCGATCATTGTCGGGTTCGGTATGGGGGGAAACACGTACCAGGAACGGGGGTAACTCGCTGCGATGTCGGGCGGAATCACTCTCGTGTGCTGGCCGGATAATGCGGATCCTCGGAGAAGAGCGGAAATCTCGTGGTCGGCGGGATTATCCGCAGACACGCCGGCACCGGTTGTGCGGACGTGCGGACAATCTTCGAGGAGCCAGTCGTGACGAGCAGAATTGCGGTCGCGCATCGTTGGCGGACCGAACGCAGAGACAAATGTGTCGTCTCGGTGAGCCGTCAGCGATCGGCGGATCATGATGCGAATGACGCGGAACTATTGACCGCCGCGTTGTCCGGCGACGCGGCAGCCTGGGAGCTGATGGTCAGCAGGCACACCCCGTACCTGCGCAGCCTCGCCGCCGGCTACCGGATCGGCGACGAGGGCAGGGATGCGGTCCAGACCACGTTCCTGCGGTTGTTCGAGCGGGGCGGCAGCATTCGTGATCCCCGGGCGTTGAAGGGGTGGTTGCGGACGACCCTGCATCACGAGTGCCTGGCGGTGATCCGGCGCCGTTCCAGGGAGACCTCGATCCCG
>DASQFG010000466.1:0-8061 GCA_035633315.1 Nakamurella sp.
GCTCTGGAGGCTGGATGCCATCACCGGCCAGACCCAGGCGAGCATCGACCTGCCGTTCCCGCCCCGGTCGATCGCCGTGGGCGAGGGTCTTGTCTGGATCACCGACCCGTTGGGCGACACCGTGGTACCGGTCGATCCCACGGACGACACGGTCCTCGCGGCCGTTCCGGTCGGTCGCGGCGCGGCCGGTGTCGCCGTCGGTGCCGGCGCGGTCTGGGTGGCCAACGCGATCGACGGCACCGTCTCCCGCATCGATCCCGGCCGCCGTCAGGTGGTGGGCACCGTCGACATCGGTGGGTCCCCGCACGAACTGGCCGTCGATCAGGCCGGAGTGTGGGTGACAACCTATGTCCAATAACCGATCTCGGCGTTTGCATGGTCGCGGTGCGGCGCTGACGGTCTCGGTGACGCTGCTGATCACGACCTTGCAGGGGTGCGCGGCCCCGGCTTCGACGCCGGTGCGGGTCGGTGTGCTGGCCGAATGTGTGGGGTTCTTCCGCAACCTGCGGGACGCGGGGCTGGCCGGCGCGGAGATCCCGCTGCTCGAACGCGGCGCGGCACTGAAGGGCCCGCTGCCCAGCGACGGCGTGACGCCCACGACGATCGCCGGCCGACCCGTCGAGCTGGTGGCCGGCTGCACGGAAGGCGGCGAATACAGCACGCTCATCGAGCAGACCCGGGTGCTGATCGAGGACCACCATGTGGATGTCGTGATCGGCGGCACCTGGGCGGGGGATGGGCTGATCCTGCGTGAACTCGCCCGCAAGTACCAGGACACCACCTTTGTGGTCTCCACCAGCGGCCCTCGGGAGGTGACGCTGGGCGACACAGCGCCGAACCTCTTCCGCTTCGCTCCCGACCTCTCCCAACAGGTCGCCGGGCTGGGCACGTTCGCGTTCCGCGATCTCGGCTGGCGGGACGC
Source organism: Nakamurella sp. (assembly GCA_035633315.1). Lineage (GTDB taxonomy): Bacteria > Actinomycetota > Actinomycetes > Mycobacteriales > Nakamurellaceae > Nakamurella. The sequence goes on from DASQFG010000466.1 coordinate 923, forward strand.
GGTGGTGGTCGCGGAGAACGACGAATCGGGGTGGGGCGGCGCGGCCGCCTTCCTGGCGGAATTCTGTGCGCTCGGTGGCCGGGTGACGCAGTATCCGATGGCGGTGGACCTGCAACCGCCCACCGCGACCGACGCCGACGGAGTCGCCCTGTTCTCCACACCATTCGGCCCGCCCGCCGAGACGCTGGCCGGCTTCGCTGCCGACCCGGCGTCGCCGGCGACATCGTTGGTGCTGGGCCCCGGCGTTTCGGCCGATGCCGACTACCTGCACGCGGTACCGGAAAGCCTCAGCGGCGTGGTCACTGTCGTGCCCGCCCCCGATGCGCCGGCCGCCGGTGAGCGCTATCGGGCGGCGATGGCCCGGTACTTCCCCAGCGCCCCGGTCACGGACGCGATGGCCCCCTACGTCGTCCAGGTCCACGACGCCGCCGAGGCCGTCATGCTGGCATTGGAGGCGACGGCCGGGGTGCGGGGTGCCGCTCTGCGGGAGGCGCTCGGCTCCCTCGACGCCGATCTCGTGGGTGGCAGGGTGCGGGTGGATGCGAACCGGGCGGTCATCGTGTCGACGGCGCTTGCCCGGATGGCGCCGGGCGGCACCGGGTCGATCATTCGCGCGGTGCCCGCCGTCGACCAGACATTCGGCGGAGCACTGCCGGCCGGCTATGAACCGCGGTCCGGCGAGCAGCCGTGCGACCGCGGCATCGCGGCGCCATGGGCGCGCTGAGCCACCCTGCTCAGCCACCGCCGGCGACAGTCCAGGTGAACCTGGTGGCGGGATCGCGGGCGGCAAGACCGCCGGGCCGCAGGCCCCGACGGACCAGCAATGTGGGGCGTCCGCCGGCTGTGGCCAGCGCGGTTCTGGTCCGACCGACCCCTTCATGACGCCATCGCTCGGTCAGCCCGACCACCACCAGTTGGGCATCGCGTGCCGCCGCAACCAGCGCGGATGGGTCGGGCTCCACCAGCAACGGCTCGGCCCAGACGCCGAGCGCGCGTTGTACGGCGAGCGAGGCGTTGGCCAGCATCCGGCTCGCGTCGCGTCCGTCGGCGCCGGTGAGCGCGCCCATCAGGATCAGCCGGTCACCTGTCGGGCGGCTGAACCAGGCCCCGAGTTCGACTGCGGCCCAATCGTTCTCGCCGCCGGCGAAGGCGACGACGACGGGACCATCGCGCTGTTCGCCAGGGACAAGGACGGCGACGTCGCACGGTGCGCTGTCCAGCAGGGTGGTCAGCCGGGCATCCTCGAGCAAGCCGTCCGGTGCGTCGATCAGCAGCAGTTCCGCGTTCTGCTCGACAGCCAGCCGAGCCAGGTCCGCTCCGGGCGTCAGCGAGGTGAAGGCTGCGGTGCGGGTGGTCACCCCGGCCCGGCCGAGCGCCGTCCGGTACTCCTCGAGGATCAGGATGCTCGGGTGCAGCGCGGCGACGTCCCGCACGGTGCTGGCGATGATCAACTCGTGCTGGTCCGTACCCTGCAACAGCCGCCGGGCGACCGCCGTGAGCTCCGGTAGCGCCCGCGGGTCAAGGGCGCCGATCAGCACCGTGCGGGTGCGGGAGCCGGTCGGGTCCTGAACGGCACGAGGTGCGGCGGCAGACACCCGTGGCGCAGCCGCCGACAGCGCGGTGTCCTGACGGAGGATGGCGGCCTCCAGTTCCCTGAGCGCGGCGCCCGGTTCGATCCCGAGTTCGCTGACGAGGGTGTGCCGACCTTGCCTGAACACCTCGAGCGCCTCCGCCTGCCGTCCGCAGCGGTACAGGGCCAGCATCAGCAACGCCCGCGGTTCCTCGCGCAGCGGGTGGGACTCGACGAGGTGCGTCAGGTCGGCGGCGGCCTGGCGCGCGTCGCCTGCCGCGAGCAGCGCTTCGGCGTGCCGCTCCTGGACGGCCAGCCGCATGTCCTCCAGCCGCGCCGCGCAGGCCGCGACGACGCCGTCGGCGACCGCGTTGTCGGCAATGACGTCGGCCAGTGCCGGACCGCGCCACAGCGACAGTGCGCCGCCCAGCCGGCCCAGCGCCTCGTCGATTCCGCCGCGGGTCAGTGCCGCGCTGCCGTCGGCCGCCAGTTTCTCGAAGCGGCGCAGGTCGAACGCGTCCGCCGGGACGTGGAGCCGGTAGCCGGGGTCGGTCGTCCGGATCGACTCCCGGCCGAGTTCTTTGCGCAGGTCGGAGATGTACCCCTGCAGCAGATTCCCGGAGCTGACCGGAGGGCGTTCACCCCACACCGCGTCGACGAGCACGCGCGCCGGAACTACCTGGCCCGCTCGCAGCAGCAGCATGGCCAGGACGGCGCGGGCGCGCGGCCCGCCGAGCCGGGCCGGCCGGCCGTCGACAGTCGCCTCGAGCGGGCCGAGGACCGCATAGCTGACCGCCACCTGCCCCACTCCCGTCGGCCTGACTCTCACCGCTGCAGTCTGGCGTCCAGCAGTCGTCCAGCCAACCGCCAGCGGTGCGGTGCAGCGTTGCCGATCAGCCGGCCGCGCAGGAAATGCTCGTCGACATCGTCGCGAGCACCACCGACACCTGTAGGAGGAATGCCATGTCCCTGGTGCGCAGAACCGCCGTCGTCGCCGCCCTTGCTCTCGCCTGTACGACGGTCGGTGTCGGTCTGATCCCGTCCGCTGAGGGCGCCGGAAATACGTCGAAAACCTATCGGGTGCAGGGGGTTCAGGAACGCGTCGGGAACTCCAACGACCTGTACACGGTGAAATCCGACAAGGGCCGCCCGGGCCTGGTGGGGGACTGGGTGACCACCATGACCGCATACCACGTTTCGCCACCGTGGTATTTCGAGATCGGAACGGAGAAATTCGACGGCTGCCTGGACAGGAGCGGTGATCAATCCTGCAAGGACGATCCGGCCGGGAGCATTTCGTTCACGTACGCCGCGTGGGTCAAATTCGATCCGATCACCAAGGCTCTACTTGCGGGCGGATGCGTCCACCCGGTCACTGCCGGCACCGGGGCCTTCCAGGGTGTCAGAGGACTGCTCACGATGCGCGACACCCCGCGTGCCGACGGCTCGATCCTGACCACCTATCGCGGAACCGTCACCCTGTCGGGGCGTGCCGGGGCGGCTTCCCAGCCGGACTCGACACTGCCGGAATCATCGCCTGCGCCGGCGGCGGCGAATGCCGCGGATGCCGCCGCGCCGGTCCACCCGCGAGGCTGCTAACCCGCGTCGCTATCACCCTGTCGTCGGGCTGACCGGACCTCGGCCAGCACGGCGGCAGGGCTCAGCTCACGATCGACGACCGACTGGCCGACCTGGGTGAGCGGCAGGTCGTTCCGCCGGGCGTACCCGCGCAGCAGGACGAAGGCCTGATCCATGTCCAGGTCACCGTTCTGGGCCAGCACACCCTTGGCCTGTTCGATGACGACCCGGCTGCTCAGCGCGAACTGCAGCCGCTCGTCGACGCCGGCACCGTCCCGTACCGCGCGCTCCTTCAGCACTTCGACGGTCGCGACATCGGCGAGCGCCTGGGCGGTGAGTCGATCCTGTTCGGCCAGTTCGCCGGTCTCGGTCCGGAACATATTCAGCGCGCCCATCGTCTGGTGACGCAACCGCAGCGGAACGGCGTGCACCGAGCGGAATCCCTGCTGCAGGGCCAGCGGAGCGAACTCCGGCCAGCGCTCGGCCTCCAGCGCAAGATCGGGGATGGACCCGGGTTGCCAGGAGTTGAAACAGTCCCAGCACGGTCCGCGGCCGGTGCGCACCTGCAGCACCTCCAGCAGATCGGTCCGCTCGCTGGTGGAGGCCAGCACGTCCAGGCGCCCTCGACCCTCGTCGAGCAGTTCCACGGTGGTGTCCACCTAGTGCATGAGCTCGACCAGGTCGTACCCGGCGACCAGGGTGACAAAGGCCTGGGCAAGTCGTGTTTCCCTGGCCTGGCTGTTCATCGCCTCACCGTTGCCCCGCTCCCGTTCGCCGTCGTCTGTCACCGTGTGATCAGGTCGCCGTCGAAGCGGTCCCGGCCCGCGTCGTCCGTGGTCCGGCCAGCGAGCACGTCCGGTACCCAGGAGTTGTCGTAGGCGTAGTGGTTGACCGCGGTTCGCAGCGGGACGGGCCGGTCGGCGCCCGGTATGTCGACCACCGGGGGCAGCATCAGCTCCCCACTGGTCGGCGCGGATGGCGCTGAACACGGACACCGCGGCCTGATCGGCCAAGCAGGAACACCTCGGCTTCGGCAATCATCGGATCTCCCTTCCCCGACCGAAAGCAGGCGGGGATCAGGACGGCCTGTTTCCGCTACTGCGTCGGATCACGGAACGGCGGACCACGGAACGGCGGATCACGGAAACGCGGTGACCGACACCGTGCCGCCCGGCTCGATCCGCCCGCCGGCACCGGGGCTCTGGTTCCACACCGATGCGTCCTCGCCACCGAACACCGCGGTCACGCTCAGCTTCAAGCCGAGTGAGTCCAGTTCCTGCGCCGCCTGCCGGACGGTCCCGTTCGTCAGGTCCGGCACCGGAACGGAATTGGACGGCACCAGGAAGATGCGGGCGTCAGCCGGATCGACTCTGGCCCCCGGGCCGGGGTCGGTGCGCAGGATGTCGCCGGCGTCGATGTCGGCGTCGAACGCCGGGTCGCCGACCGTGACGGTGAAACCCGCTGCCTGCAGGGACTTCCGGGCCTCGTCCGTCGCCTTTCCGCGCACATCGGGCACGGTCAGCGCGTTCGAGACCCGCAACGATACCGCGGACCCGCGGGGCGCATCGACCCCGGCGGCCGGATCGGTGCCCAGCACCACCCCGGCATCGGCGTTCGGATCGAACGCTTCGCCGCGCGGCCCGACGGCGAAACCATCTGCCACCAGCCGAGTCTCGGCGTCCTGGGCTGGCTTGCCGGCAACATCCGGAACCTCGACGGGTGCCGGCCCGGCGGACAGCACCAGGGTGACGGGGCTGCCCACGGTCAGCGATGTTCCGGCTGCCGGATCGACCCGGATCACCGCGCCCAGCGGAACGGTGTCGTCGTACACCGGTTTCGACCCGCGCACGGGCGTGAGGTCGGCGGCGGTGAGCGCGGCTTCCGCGGTCTCGGGCCCGGTGCCGGGCGCGATCGACGGCACGGCGGGGTGGCCGATCGACACCAGCACGTCGACGGTGGAGCCGCGCAGTTGACGGGTGCCCGCGGCCGGGTCGGTGCCGGCGACCCGCCCGGTGGGCACCCGGTCGTCGTGTTCGGTGCGCACCTGGGGGACCAGGCCAGCGTCCCGGGTCGCTGCCTCGGCCGCGGATTGCGTCATGCCCACCAGGGCGGGGGTCGCTGACCACCGGCCGGCCAGCCACCAGCCGCCCGCGGCGGCGCTGACGGCGAGCAACACCACGATCAGGATCGCGATCAGCCAGCGGGTCCGGCGCCGGCGCCGGAGCGCCGCGGCGTGGGTCCGCGCGTCCTGATCGAGGACGGGACCGGACTGCTGGGCGGCCGGGGCCCGCTGGTCAGCGCCGTCAGTCGGCGCAGCCGTCGCCGGCGGCACCGCCGCGGCCGGAGTCGCCGTGGCGGGCGGCTGAGCCGCCGTCACCGGGCCACCGGCCGCCAGCATTCGCGTTCCGCGCGGACCCACCGCCTCCGCGCCCACCGCCGCGGGCAGCGGGTACCCGCGGGTGCCGTCGTCTGCCGGGTGGGCGGGGTGGGCGGTTTGCATCGGGCGTGCGGGTGGCATCGGCGGGCCGGCCGGGTGCGGCCGACGGTGCGGTACCGGTACGGGAACCCGGCGCAGGCCCATCCTGGCCCGGATGCCGACCAACGCGGACAGGAATGCCGAGGCGTCCCGGGGACGGGAAAGGGGGTCGCGCCTCGTTGCCGCAGACACCAGGTTGTCCAGCCCCTCCGGAGTCCCTGGTGCGGAGTCGGATGGGCGGGGCACGTCGTTGTGGACGTGCTGGTAGGCCACCGACATCGGGTTGTCCCCGCCGTAGGGCGGCCGGCCGGTGAGCATCTCGTAGGCGACGATCCCGGCCGCGTAGACGTCGGACCGCGGGTCCGCCGCGCCGGTGGACACCTGCTCGGGGGAGAGGTACGCCACGGTGCCGAGGATGACGTCACCGGTGGCCATCGTCTGCGACGTCACCGCGCGGACCAGGCCGAAGTCGGCGATCTTGACGGCGCCCTTCGACGAGATCAGCACGTTCTCGGGCTTGACGTCACGGTGCACCAGACCGGCGGCGTGCGCGGCGCCCAGTGCGGCCAGCAGCGGCTCCAGGATCGACATCGTCACCGGCACGGACAGTGATCCGCGCTCGCGCAGCAGGTCGCGCAGCGTGCCACCATCGACCAGTTCCATCACCAGGAAGACCAGATCGCCGTCCCGGCCGTAGTCGTACACCGCGACGACGCCGGGATGCCCCAGCCCGGCAGCGAGCCGCGCCTCCCGCTCGAACCGGCTGAGAAACGCCGGGTCGGTGACGTAGTACGGGCTCATCACCTTGATCGCCACGGGGCGGTCGAGCCTGGTGTCGAGGCCCCGGTAGACCGTCGACATCCCGCCGCGGGCGATCAGCCCACCGAGGCGGTACCGGCCGTCGAGCATGGTGCCGCTCGGCAGGCCGGAAAAGGTGTCCACGACCGTCGAGTCTAAGTTGCGGCAAGGTCCGGGCGGTGGCACCGACGAGCGGGGATGGCACGCTGAGTGGGTGTCCCCCTCATCGTCCGAGCCCGCGGCTCCGGCTCCTTCTGCTCCTCCACCCGCGGCTCCGGCTCCCTCTGCTCCCTCACCCTCTGCTCCTTCACCCTCTGCTCCTTCATCCCCTGATCCCTCACCGGCCGCGCCGACCTACGTTCCCGTCCCGGAGATTGCCAGCCGTCTCGAGATCGTGGTCACCAAGGTCCACCAGTTGATCCGTGAGCGTCAGCTGATCGCGGTGCGCACCGACGGGGTGCTCCGGGTGCCCGTCGAGTTCGTCGCCGACGGGCTCGTCGTCAAGGGGCTGCCCGGCACCATCACGCTGCTCACCGACGGCGGCTACCGCGACGAGGAGATCATCGACTGGCTGTTCACCCCGGAGGATTCGCTGCCAGGCAGCCCGATCGACGCGCTGCGGGAGAACCGTGGCCGCGAGGTGCACCGCCGGGCGCAGGCCGCCGGGTACTGAGAGCAACGGCCGGGCCCGGTCAGCGTCGGCGGTCGGTGACGATC
>DASQFG010000467.1:0-3400 GCA_035633315.1 Nakamurella sp.
AACCCCATCGACTGGAAGTTGCGCGCCGGTTACATGGCCGGGGGCAAGCCGCTGGAGGGAACCCGCTATCTCGGCTACGACGCGGCCGGCCGGGTCGACGAGGTCGGCGACGGTGTCACCGACGTGGCAGTGAGCGAGGACGTCTTCGGCCTGGGATCGAACACCGCCGCCGAGTTCGCCGTGCTGGAGTCGTACGCCAAGAAACCGGCGTCGGTCGACTGGGCAGTGGCCGCGGCCGCCGGCGTCTCGGCGGAAACCGCCATCCGCGCCCTCGATCTGGTGGGTGTCAGCCGCGGCAGCACACTGCTCATCGACGGCGGCGCCGGCGGAGTGGGCGCGGTCGCGGTGCAGATTGCGATCGCCCGCGGCGCGACCGTGATCGCCAGCGCCGGCCAGGGCAACCAGGATTACCTGCGGGAGATCCGCGCGACCCCGGTGCTGTACGGCGATGGTCTGGTCGAGCGGGTCAGAGCAATCGCTCCCGGCGGGGTCGACGCTGTTTTCGACGTAGCCGGCAAATCATCGCTGGCGGACCTGGTCAGCCTGGTGCCGGAGCCGTCTCAGGTGGTCACCATCTCCCAGTACAACGTCGGCGATTCCGGCGTGCAGCTGACCACCGGCCGCTCCGAGCATGCCAAGCGGGCGCTGGCCGAGACCGCCGACCTGCTCCAGCAGAGCAAGCTGGTGATCAAGATCCAGACCTTCCCGTTCGACCGCGCCGCCGAGGCCCATGCCATCAGCGAGCACGGCCATCTGCGCGGAAAGCTCGTGCTGATTCCGTAATGCGGTAGCGCACGGGCGTGCCGCCGTCGCCCAGCAGAACACGGCGGCGCCCGGCTGACCTGACCTGAGCAACATCCATGGCGACGTCAACGGATTCCTCGACTATGTCGGGCGCTTCAGCGCCGTGAATTTCCACGTCCCCCGGGCGTGGCGTCACCGGCACCTTCCGGGCCACGGTCACCGGTTTCGACGGGACGATCACTGCCGCGGCGGTGATCGCGGAGGCGACCCCGGATCGCACCGTTGTCGATCACCGGCGATCGGTCGAGGCGCTGACCAGCCGGCCGGAAACCGAACAGCGGACGTGAACTGGCGGAAGCCCCGCCGCATGTCGGTGGTGCTGCGAGAACGGCGGGGCTCCCTGTGGCGCGCTGACCGATCCTCGGGTCGGACGTATCCACCCGGGTGGGGTCGAGCACTGGCACCAGTGTTCCCCGCGACACGTGATCTCGGAAGTCCCGAACAGATGAATTTTCTGCCCGTGCGGCGACCTGAATGTGCATATTGCATGTTTTTGCTGATGTTCGCTTGTAATTGCGGATCAGAACGGCTCTCCTGCCTCACAGGAACCCCTCAGCCCCTGAGGACGCCGGCAGCGTCCCGGGGCATCGTGACGGCCATCAACCAGAAGATCACCACCAGGCCGACGGCATCGCCGCGTCCGAGACCCTGACCGGCCTGATCGAAACGAACGCCGATATCCCGTCCGGTGATTCGGGTGGCCAGCTGTTCAACGCCGGCTATCCGGCCTTCCTCGGGGGTGCAGGTGAGCAACACCGCCACGTCCGGCCGGTCGAGGTTACGCCAATGCGATTTCTTCCCGGGAGAGCCCGGGATGCCACATATCGACGATCAGCACGATGCATTGCCCCTCTTCCCATTTCCCCATTTCTTGGTCTCGGCATCGACGCGAATTCCGCAATCTCCGCGCGGAACCTGGATACCGAGATGACAGCGCAGCCGCATATTCGTCGGGCCGCGATGGGCGGCGATCTCCGTTCCCGCGCGCAGCCGCGAGAGGATATCTGCATCAGCAGTAACTCGTCCCGGTCCGGCGCCGTCAGGACCTCCTTCAGGGGGATGGTGCAGAAGGCGTGCGACCTGGTTGCGCTGCGCATCAGCATCATGGCCCGGTCGGGGTCCTGATCGCCAGGCCGGAGCCGGCCGGGATCGGGATTACCATGGCAGCATTGCCACGGTCGGTTCCCGGGAAGGCAGGACCCATGGCGCTCTCGGAGTATGAGCAGCGCAAGCTGGAGGAGATCGAGCGCTCTCTGCATAGCGACGACCCCGACCTTGCAACGATCCTGAACACCGGGGTCGTTCGTCGTCACCGCGGCGTCGTTGCCATCGCGGCTTTCGCTGCCGGCCTGGCCGCGCTGGTCGGGGGCGCCGTCATCGCACTGAGCTTGTCCTGGCTGGGCATCGTGGTCAGCGTGCTGGGCTTCGCGGGAATGGCCGTCGGCGCCGGATTGTTCTTCACGGGGCGGGTGCGCGGCGGATCGCAGTCCGCTTCCGGTCGTGGGGGAGACCCCCGCACCGGTCGATCCTGGTGGGCCCGCATGGAACAGCGACTCCGGGCACGTTTCGATCGGCCCGGCGAATAAAGGGAGCCTCATCACATGACTGAACCGACGACGCAAACAACACAGACGGCGATCCTCGCGGGAGGATGCTTCTGGGGCATGCAGGACCTGATCCGCAAGCGCCCAGGCGTCCTGTCGACCAGGGTCGGATACAGCGGCGGAGACGTGCCGAACGCCACCTACCGGAAACACGGCTCGCACGCCGAGGCGATCGAGATCAACTTCGACCCGAGCGTGACGTCCTACCGGGACCTGCTGGAGTTCTTCTTCCAGGTTCATGATCCGACCACCAGGAACCGTCAGGGCAATGACGTCGGGACCAGCTACCGGTCGGCGATCTTCTACACCGACGACGAGCAGAAGCAGGTCGCTCTCGACACCATTGCCGACGTTGATGAGTCCGGGCTCTGGCCCGGGAAGGTTGTCACCGAGGTCGCCGCGGCCGGTCCGTTCTGGGAGGCGGAGCCCGAGCACCAGGACTACCTCGAGCACTACCCCAACGGCTACACCTGCCACTTCGTCCGGCCGAACTGGAAGCTGCCGCGGCGCGCGGACAAGGTCATCCGCTAGCGGCTTCATCCCCCGCCCCGGTGTCGTCCGGGGCGGGTTCCGTTCCGTCGACCGCCGGACGCGCAGTTCTCGTACGCCTCCCGAGCGGCCGCCGCGCGCCGGTTGGCGTCGTTGACCTCGACTTCCACCTCCTGCCGCCGAGCCTGAGTGTCCTCCAGGTCCGCCGAGATGGCGGCGCGGAGATCGGCGGCACCGCCGATCAGCTGATCCCTTCGGCCTGCAGGACCTGCCTGCGGGCATTCAGCGATTCGGCCTCGGGAGGAGTTCGGAAGTCCGCTCCGCTCCGGGTCCGGGTTGATCCGGGAAACCGCCCTGCAGCAACATGTCGATCTCGGCCAACCGCGCGATGATGGCGACGAGAACCGGGTCGATCTCGGTGAAGCGATCGAGGCGATCCTGCTCCTGTTGCGCGGTGAGCTGGTTGATGTCGGCCTTGACCGAACTCAGTAGGAGCTCCGACT
>DASQFG010000468.1:0-4398 GCA_035633315.1 Nakamurella sp.
GTACCACCTCCTGATCCATGAAAGGTGCGGCCGACGTAGGCGCACTCTCGACCAGGCCCTGGCCGTTGGGAATGGCGGAGGCCTGCGCGCAGCCGATCGTCCGTGATCACTACTTCAGGCCCTTTCGCGTCGTGCTGCGACTCCAAACGGCCTGGGAACGTGATCACCCACCGGGCGGGCCGCGCGCCGTGCGGCAGCCAACGCCTGGGCACCGTGCGCTAGCAACGGCTAGGTCGCGTGGCCGACGTCACGGATCGGGAGGGATCGTGAAGCGCTTCAGCTGCGGCGACGTCATCCCTGGGTGTTATCGAGTCGGTGGATCCCGCGACACCCGGGAGATCCGTACCGTCGACGGTGATCTCGAGTCTTCACCGGTGCGGGCGATCAGAGTGTGCTCGACCAGGTTGTGGCACACGCGGCCGCGGATCACGGCCTGATCGAGCCGCCGATGGCGTTGGTGGAACAGGTGATCGCGCATACCCATCCGTTCGTCCCGGTCCGCGACCGCGCGCACCTGTGGGTAGTGGACGCCCCGCCGCGGCACTGCCCCGAGCCGGCCACCGCACTGGTGCCGGTGAGCCCACCCGAGCCAGGCACCGGCGGACACAGGTTCGACGAAACCCTCACAGCGGTGACGCCTCTCGCGGGCGATCGCACCAGGCTCACCGGGCGTGGCCACCAGTCGGAGCATCGTCCGGGGGCAGCCTTGTCCCCGGCAGAGCACGACCGTTGCCGGCACGAATGCGTGATGTACCGCGGTGAGAGCGGGTTTCTCGCTGCTGTTGTCCCATTCGTCCGGGCCGGCCTGGCCCGTGACGAGCCTGTGCTGGTGGCGGTCATCGAAACCCGGCTGCGCGCGCTCCGGGCGGCGCTCGGTCCGGACGCAGAGCGGGTGCTGTTAGGTCCGTGGCTCCGCTCGCTGGCTCCGCCAGTAGGTGAAGCCCGGCTGCGCCGGGCTCGAAAGCCTCAATAACTGCCGTGGCTCCGCTTCGCTCCGCCCTCCCGACGGAGTCGGGAGGACTGGCTTCGCCAGTGGGACCCTGGCTCGGCCCGCCCATGCGACGACGTCGGGAGGGTCAGCCCAAGGTCGCGCCGAACACCATGCCCAATAGGTACGTCGCGGCGGCGGCGCCGAGCCCGATCGCCAGCTGCCGCAACGCGCGCCGCAAGGGCGGGCCGCCGGACAGCACGCCGACAATCGCGCCGGTCAGCATCAGGGCCAGGCCGACCAGGACGACGGCGAGGATCAACGACGTCCGCTCGGAGAAGCCGAACAGGAACGGCAACACCGGAATGGCGGCGCCCGAGGCGAAGAAGCAGAAGCTGGACACCGCGGCGCCAAGGCCAGTGCCCACCACATCGTGCCCGTCGTCGGCCACGGTGTCCGGCTCCAGCTCCGCCGGGTAGGCGTGCAGCACGTCGTTCGCGTGGGACCGGGCCTCGTCCACCGTCATCCCGCGGGCGCGGTACACCAGGGCCAACTCGTTGGCGTCGACGTCCAGGTGGGGGAGCGCCGACTGGGCGGCAGTTCCCGGAGTCGATGCCGCGAGCAGTTCCCGCTGCGAGCGCACGGAGACGTATTCCCCGGCGCCCATCGACAGCGCCCCGGCCAACAGTCCGGCCAGCCCGGTGAGCAACACCGTGCTTGTGGCCACTCCGGCGCCGCTGACGCCGAGCACCAACGAGAGGTTGCTGACCAGGCCGTCGTTCGCGCCGAACACCGCGGCCCGAAAGGTGCCGGAGACCCGGGCCCTGCCCCGCGCGGCCAGCCCGCGCAGCACCTCTTCGTGTACCCGCTCGTCGGCGGCCATGCTTCTGGTCGCGTCGGCGTCCTCCTCGTACGGCGAGCGGCTCTCGGCGCGCTGGGCCAGCGCCAGCACGAACACCGATCCGAACCGGCCGGCCAGCCACGCCAGCAGGCCGATCCGCGCGCTCGCGCGGCGGCTGCGACCGACGTCTTCGCCGAGCAGCGTCTCCCAGTGGGCGGCATGTCGTCCTTCGGCGTCGGCGAGTGCGAGCAGGATCGCCCGCTCCTCGCCAGACCTGCGTTCGGCGAGCCGACGGTAGAGCTTGGACTCGGCACGTTCGTCCGCCAGCCGGCGTCGCCAGGTCCGCAACGTCGCAGCGGAACGAGGCGAGTGAGTCGAGACAGCGGGTCCGCGTCCGGACGTGCCGGTGTCGGGCGCGGTCATCGACCCGCCTTCGGGCGGATGTGGGTCATCCGGCGCAGTGGGCAGGCGACGGTGGTGATGTGGGCACCGGTCCATTGTCCCGGTTGGCGGACCGGGCGACCAGCGCCGGGTGGTACCAGACCCGACCCACGCGCGGGTGCCGAACGTCGCCGAAAGTTCCTCCGTCGAAGCGGCGGGTCTCTATGTTGTGAACACCCTGTGAGCGGGCTCATTGACCGAAGGACGGCACTGATAGTGCGCATTCTGATCCGGTTGCTCGTCATCAGCGCTTGCGCAGTCGTCATTCCGGTTGCTGTCCTGCCCGCCGGCTCGACTCCGGCGCTGGCCTCCGGCCAGGAGAACTCACACGGCCGCGCGCCGACACCGGCGGGCCCGGCGTCGGCGATCCGTATTTCCCGAACGACGGGAAGGGGAGTACGACGTCACGCACTACGACCTCGCCGTGGACTTCGAGCCCGCGGCCGATGTGCTGACCGGTAGGGCGGGTACCAATGCCCGCGCGACACAACCGCTGGCGGCGTTCAATCTCGACTTGGACGGGCTCACCGTGCGTTCGGTCCAGGTCGCCTGAAGGAGCGCGACCTGGACGCGCGCCGGCAGCGAGCTCACCATCACCCCGGGGCGGCCGATCGCCAAGGGCAGCCGGTTCAGCACGGTCATCCGGTACGACGGTATTCCCCAGACGCTCGGTGACCCGCAATCGGGAATCGAGGGGTTCATCCACGCCGATGACGGCGCCATGGTCATCGGTGAGCCGCATGCGGCCGCAACCTGGGACCCGGTGAACGACCACCCGAGCGACAAGGCAAGGTACGACTTCAAGGTCACCGTTCCGGCCGGGTTGCAGGCCGTCGCCACCGGCACGCCATGCGACAACCGCACCCACAACGGCAAGCCACCTGGATGTGGCGCGCCCTCGAACCATGGCGTCGTACCTGGCCACCGCCAGCGTCGGATAGTTCGCGCTGCATTCGTATCGAAGCCAACGGGATCCCTTCGTGGACGCCATCGACCAACGGAGCGCACTTGCTGTTCTCGAAGGCAGCCGACTCGACCTAACAAGCGGATGACCCGGACGATCAGCGTGCCTGCAGGCGGGCGCGGCTGTCGTATTGGGTCACCAGGGAGACCGAGCAACCTGGGATTCTACCTTCGTCGAGGCGCGCACGGCCGGCGCGGCTGACTGGACAACCCTGCCCGACATCAATGGGCACACGAGCGATGACGTCGGGCGATCGTGCCCCGGTTGGCTCTCCGTCCATCCGTTCCTCGCCCGCTATCAAACCGACAACGGTGACGGGACCTGTTCTCCCGCCGGTACTTCCGGCACTTGGTCGGCGGCAACAGGTGACGCAGGTGACGCAGCGGTTCGGCGCAGTGGCTCGTCGACCTCACGCCCTCCGCCGGGCGGGATGTCGAGGTGTCCATCAGCTACGCCAGCGACGAATCGGTTCACACCTCGATCCGTGGGTAGCGGAACGTACTTTCTCGGCCTTGCCGGTGCGGTGGTTGATATGGACCTTCTTGTGGTCGCGCTCGACGCAGATGACTGGATGCCTTTCTGCCGCCAGGTCCGGCCGTCCGTGGCAGTGACTGGATTGTCAGGGGAGCCGTCCGGGCCGGTTGTCAACGGAGCCGCCAGGGCCGCGGCCTCGCTGATGTCGGCGGTCTTGGTCGCGGTGAGCAATGTCAACGGGCCGTTTTCGGCCACCACGGAGATGGGCCAGGGCGTCGGCCCGCTCGGGTTGAGTGAGCTCGTCGAGGTAGCGGCGGGTGAATTCGTCGAACCGTGCGGTTCGTGGTGGTACCAGATTCGCAGCTGCGTTGATGGGGCCACTGCCGGATACATTGGTCCAGCCGGGCAACGGTTTTGGACTTGCCGCGGGGCCACAGCCGGTCCACGAGGACACGGGTTCCGTCGTCCGGGTGCGGTTCGTCGTACACGCGCCGCACCCGGACGGTGGGGTTGTCGACCATTGCTGGCATCTCCTGGCTACCGCTGTGATTAGTGGTGGTCGATCCGATTCCGTGGCCGCCGTTGGTCCCCGCGGACTGTCAGGTGGGCACGGGTTCTCCGCACCGGGGGCAGGTTGGTGGTGGGTCGTCACCGATGAACAGTCCGCAGCCGGGGCAGACCTCGTGGAGCCAGCACACCGGGTCGCCGACGACATCCCCGAGAACTGGAGCTGCGTGTGCGGGTTCGCCG
>DASQFG010000469.1:0-3116 GCA_035633315.1 Nakamurella sp.
GATCCGCCAGGGCGACTATGCCGGCGCCGTGCAGACCATCCGGGAACGCAACCCGCTGCTCCTCGCCTGCGGCCGCGTCTGCCCGCACCCCTGCGAGGACAACTGCCGCCGGGGGGTTGCGGACGACCCGGTCTCGATCAATCAGCTCAAGCGCTTCGCGGCCGACTACGAGATGACCTCCGGCCGGCACCTGCCGGTCTCCATCGCGCCGGAGACCGGCAAGCGCATCGCCGTGGTCGGCGGCGGGCCGGCCGGCCTCACCTGCGCTTACTTCCTGCGGCGGTTGGGCCACCAGGTCACCATTTTCGAGGCCATGCCCAAGCTGGGCGGCATGCTGCGCTACGGGATCCCGGAGTACCGGTTGCCCAAGCAGGTGCTCGACTGGGAGATCCAGGGCATCCTGGACCTGGGTGTCGAAACCCGCACGGGTGTGAGGTTCGGCGCGGACTTCGACCTGGAGCGTCTGCTCGCCGAAGGCTACCAGGCCATCTTCCTCGGCATCGGCGCCTGGAAGGACACCAAGCTCGCCGTACCCGGGGAAGATCTGGCCGGGTGCTACACCGGGATCGACTTCCTCTCCCGCCTGGCGGCCGGCGAGAAACTCCCCATCCCACCGGTCACGGCGGTGGTCGGCGGCGGCAACACGGCCATCGACTGCACCCGTAACCTGATCCGTCTGGGCGCCGGCAGGGTATACCTGGTCTACCGCCGCACCCGCACGGAGATGCCCGCCAACGCGGTGGAGGTCGAGGCGGCCGAGGCGGAAGGCGTGCAGCTGATGTTCCTGAGCGCCCCGGTGCGGGTCATCGGCAACGACCAGGGTCAGGTGACCCACCTGGAATACCTGCACATGGAGCTTGGCGAGCCGGATGCCAGCGGCCGGCGCCGGCCGGTCCCGGTGAAAGGCTCCGAAACCATTCTGCCCGCCGACATGGTGATCTCCGCCATCGGCCAGGCGCCGGACGTGGCGTTCGCCGCCAAGGCCGACTCACCCCTGAGCGGGCTTAAAACCACCCGCTGGAGCACGATCGACGCCAACCCCGCGACACTGCAGACCAACATCCCCTACCTCTTTACCGCCGGGGATGCCGCCACCGGCCCGGCAATCGTGGTGGACGCCATCGGCGGTGGCCGGCGGGCGGCGCGCTCCATTCACCAATACGTCATGGGCCAACCGGTGACGGCGGCGGCCGACGAACTCGGCCGGATGCTCATCACGGGAACGATCTTCGACCGCGTCGTGGGCGTCACCCCCCGGCCGCGCGCGGAAATGGTCGAACTGGCGGTGGCCGAACGGGTCCGTTCCTTCGTCGAGGTCGACCAGGTGCTGACCGAAGCGGCGGCCCGCGGCGAGAGCGACCGCTGCCTTTACTGCTGCCTGACCTGCTACAACCAGGACGGGGCCGCCGACAGGTACGCCCAGCCGCTCTTGGTCGGAAAGGACGCATGATGTTTTCACGAATCGAACTGAAACGGGTGTATGCGCTAACCGTCTGCCTGCTGCTGATCGCGCTGGTGAGTTATGCGGCGTTTGCAGTCGCGCCGCTCAAACCGCCGGGCCGGATCGTTTTTCAGACCGTCGCCGGCAAGGCGCTTTTCGACCACGCCCGGCACGCCGCGGACACGGGCTACAGCCTCGCCTGCGGAGAGTGCCACCACACGCTATCCAAGGACGAATACGACCAGGCCGCATCCTGCACGGAGTGCCACGACGCGGAGAAGGGCGACGCGGACGTTCCCAAACGCGCCGACGCCCTGCACCAGCAGTGCATCGGCTGCCACACGGAATACGGGGCGGGCCCCGTGGAGTGCGCCCAGTGCCATGTGATGTTTTGAGGCCCTGCGGGGTGGGGGGCTTTTTTTACCGTCCTGTTCAGAAGGGTGAATCGTGAGATGAAAACATTCTTTGGCCTTGGCAAGCCCGGCCTGTGTTACACCACCCTGCCGCCCCGACTTGCGGGGCCGGAGGTTGTTCCGGCCGGGACATCGGTCACACTCCTGCACCCCGGCCCGGCCGGGCGCCGGACGCCGGCGGCCCTGAAAATCGGGGATACCGTGAAAACCGGCCAGAGGCTGGCCCTCTATGGGGGTGCGGACTACGTCATTGCGCCGGTGACCGGTACGGTTGCGGCCGTAGCGCCCTTTGCCGGCGATTTCGGCCGCGACGCGACCGCCATCACGATCACCGCCTCCTCCATAGAAGCCCGCGACGATCAGTTCGCGGACGCCCGCCGGGAGCCGTCCCCGGAAACACTGCGAAGCTTCCTCGCGGCCGCACCCGGCCGGCCGGCGCTGGAACGCCTGGGTGACCCGCAGCGGCCGCTGAAAACGCTGATCGTCTGCGGCGTCGACGAGGACCTGCTCGTGGTCACCCAGCAGCACGTGCTGCGCGCCCGGTCCCATGAAGTCGCAAGCGGCATCCGGGTGCTCAAGCAGGCGGCCGGCATCGAAGACGTCGTCATCCTCACTCTGCGGGAGGCGGTCCAGGGCTACGGCCACATCGGCGGCCGCGTGCTGGGTGTCGACCCCGTATACCCGTCGGCCCACCCCAGCCTGGTCATGCACCACATCTTCGGCCGAGAGGTCCCGGCCGGACAAACCCCCGAAGACTTCGGGTTCTGCTTCATGCGCGCCGAAGCCGTGGCGGCCGTCGGCGCCGCCTTCGAGACCGGCCGGATTCCCGTCACCAAGGTCCTGACCCTCATTGCCCGGGACGGGAGCGCCCGGCTGGTGGAAACCCTCATCGGAACAAGGGTCGGCGACATTTTCGAGCGGTACGGAATCGCGGTCGCCGCGGGCGACCGCATCGTGTTCGGCGGCCCCATGCGCGGCAGAGCCGCCTATTCCCTGGGCCAGCCGGTTCAGCCCGACACCGACGCCGTCATGGTGCTGGATGCGGCGAGCGCCTCCCAGGTCTCCGAATACCCCTGCGTCAACTGCGGCGAGTGCGTCCGGGTCTGCCCCGCGCGGATGCAGATCAACCTCCTCGTCCGGTATCTGGAGGCCGGCAAATACGAGGACGGGGCCGAGTCCTACGATCTGGATTCGTGTGTGGAATGCGGCCTGTGCGCTTACGTCTGCGTGTCCAAGATCCCGATCCTGCAGTACATCGCTCT
>DASQFG010000470.1:0-6759 GCA_035633315.1 Nakamurella sp.
GCCCGTACGCCCTGCACCGACACGGTGTCCGGGGTCACCGGGTACACCGGTCCGGAGAACTTGCCGCGCAACAGGTTCTCCAGCACGATCTGGCCCAGCGTGGTCGGCTCGTCGGAGGCTCCGATGACCGCGATCGACCGCGGTGCGAGGAGCCGGGCGATCGACCGGGCCTCGGCGCGGTGTTCCCTGGCGGTCATCACCTCCCGGGACTTCTCGGTCTCTTCGATGTCGAAGGTCAGGTCGATGACACCGGAGTCGTACTCGCGGTGCACGGTGTACCCGGCGTCCATGAACACCCCGAGCATCTTGGTGTTCTGGCCGAGCACCTCGGCGGTGAAACGGCGGATCCCGCGCTCCCGGGCGGCCGCGGCCAGGTGCTCCAAGAGGATCGAACCGAGCCCGCGGCCCTGCTGCGAATCCTCCACCAGGAACGCGGCCTCGGCGGCGTCGGCGTTCCCGACCGGGTCGCGGTGGTAGGTCCCGGCCGCGATCAGTTGCCCGCTGAGCATGGCGACCAACCCGACCCTGGAGTCGTGGTCGACATCGGTGAAGACCTCGATCTGCCGGTCGGAGACCTCGTTGACCGCCTTGAAGTACCGCATGTAGAGTGTTTGCGCGCTCAACCGGTCGTGCATGGCGCGGATCGCGTCCGCGTCGGCCGGACCGGACGGGCGCAGGTGCGCGACACCGCCGTCGGCGAGCAGCACGTCGGCCTCCCACTGCAGCGGGTACTCGGCCGTCGGTGCAGCGGTCACGGACGCTCCTCTCCGGCGGGCCGCGACCCCGGTCACCGGACTTGACAACGGCGGCGGTGGCTGGCGGCGTGCTGGTCGTTGGCGTCGAGCCCCCGATCGTGATCCGAGCGATCGCTCCGCTGCCCTCCGCTTCGAACCCGACCTGTCGGGGACGGGATAGGGTCCCGGATCGGGGTCGGCCGGGCCAGCCGCGTCGGCCCCGGCCTGTTCCACGGTCCAGGCACGTTGATCTGGTGCCCTCCCTTCGCCGAATCCCAGACACGGTAACCACTGTCGTGACTACCGGAGTTCGGGGCCGTACCCGCGAGGTCCGGGCGGCTCCCTGTGCAATCAGGTCGACTGTCCCACCTTCGGGCCGTTCTGTCACCCTTCGTCCGATTCGTGTGACGGGGCGCCAACGGAAGCGGTGGGGCCGTTGACAGCTGGTATTTGCCGGCCGGACATCGTGCCGTGCCAGCAAGACCGGCCGGGGCGGAGTCGGCTGGGCAGCGCGAATGTCATGGATTGACGCCCGGCCGCAGGTCAGCCGGCGCGTTGAGGTTCGGGGACCAGGTAGGGGTCGGCGGATTTCTCTGGGTTGGCCTTGGCCTTTCCGGGAGTCAGCAGTGCCCATCACCAGCGCCCTACGCCGCGCGTGTTCGCCCAACCGCGAAGACCAAACCGTCGCCTGTCCAACGGGTCGGCCTTCACGACCCATCCCGTTTACTTGTCCGACGGGACCTTCGGCACTGTCGCCCGCCGGTCTGGGCGCCCGACAGTGAGATGTTGTTCGCCCGATCAACTCGTCCACCGAAACGCACAGCGGGAGTGGGGGTTGCATGCGCACATCCCAGGGACCGGGGGGGCGCAGGTCGAGTCGACGGTGCCGATGACGATCGGCGGGACTGGTCAGGCGTCGACCGGAACGGACCAACCCGCTCGGCCGGTGATTCCCCGGCCCTTTTCGGCATACTGGGGTCGGCGCGCACGGGAGGTCATTCGCTCATGAAGGCCATGGGATTTCTCCGCCAACGGTTCCGGGGCGCCAGCAAGGGGTGCCTCGCCCGGCGTGAATTCCGCCGCGCGCAGCTGACGATCGGGAGGCGATCCCGGCAGGCCGTTGGCCCAAGAAAGGATTCGACTGTGTTGACCTGACACTGGTGAACCCAGTCCGGACAGTGGAGGAAAACGGAATGAGCCGGATCGACATTGTTCCCGACGTGCTCTGGCAGCCCAGCCTCGAGCGGGTCGCCCGAGCCCGGATCAGCGACTTCGCCGCGTTCGCCGGCGCCCGGCGCGGCCGCGACCTGCCCGACTATGGGTCGTTGTGGTCGTATTCCACGACGGATCTGGAGGGCTTCTGGTCCGCGGTCGCGGATTATTTCGCCGTGCGCTGGCATCGGGCGCCCGAGCGGGTGCTGGCCGCAGCGGTGATGCCCGGTGCGGATTGGTTTCCCGGCGGCACGCTGAACTACGCGGAGCACGCGCTGGCCGGCTCGGACACACGTCAGGGCTCGGGCCCGGCGGTGATCGTGGCGCGCGAAGATGGCACCGAGGAGCAAGTTACGCTGGCCGACCTACGCCGCCGCGTCGGCGCCGCGCAGGCCGGGTTGCGCCGGCACGGGGTCGGCGCGGGCGACCGGGTGGCAGCGCTGGTGCCCAACGGGATCCACGCGTTGGTCGGCTTCCTGGCCACGGCGTCACTGGGCGGCGTCTGGTCGTCGTGCTCGCCGGATTTCGGACCCGGGTCGGTGATCGACCGGTTCACCCAGATCTCCCCGACGGTGCTTCTTGCTGTCGACGGATACCGCTACGCCGGCAAGGACTTCGCGATCACGGCCACGGTCGAGCAGCTGCGGGCGGCGTTGCCGGGCCTGTCCGGCGCGGTGCACATCCCCGTCCTGGGCACCGCGGCACCGGACGGCATGACCCGGTGGGATGACTTCGTCTCCGTTCCCGGGGCCGTCGAGTTCACCCCGGTGCCGTTCTCCGCCCCGCTGTGGGTGCTGTACTCCTCGGGCACCACCGGGCTGCCCAAGCCGATCGTCCAGTCGGTCGGCGGGATCCTGCTCGAGCATTTGAAATCCATTGGGCTGCAATCGGACCTCGGCCCGGGCGATCGGTTCTTCTGGTTCAGCACCACCGGTTGGATGATGTGGAACTACCTGGTCGGGGGCCTGCTGGTCGGCGCGACGATCGTGCTCTATGACGGCAGCCCGGGCTATCCGGACCTGATGACGTTATGGCGGCTGGCCGAACGTCACCGGGTGAGCTACTTCGGCACGTCCGCGCCGTTCATCCTGGCGTGTCGGAAGGCCGGGCTGGCGCCGGCCGAGTTGGATGTGACGTCCATCAAGACCATCGGCTCAACGGGATCACCCTTGTACGGCGAGGGTTTCGACTGGATCCACGACCATGTCGGCGTCGATATCCAGATTGCGTCGCTGTCCGGCGGCACCGACATCTGCACCGCTCTGGTGGGCGCCTCGCCCACCGTGCCGGTGTGGAAGGGGGAGATCTCGTGCCGGGCGTTGGGAGCGCGGGTCGAGGCGTTCTCCCGGACGGGTGAATCGTTGACAGACGAGGTCGGTGAGCTGGTCGTCACCGCCCCTATGCCCTCGATGCCGGTGTTCTTCTGGGGCGACGACGGGACCCGTCTGCACGACTCGTACTTCGCCGACTATCCGGGCGTGTGGCGGCACGGCGACTGGATCCGCATCACCCCCCGCGGGTCCTGCGTCATCGAGGGCCGCTCCGATGCCACGCTGAACCGCGGCGGCGTGCGGATGGGCACGGCCGAGTTCTATCGGGTGGTCGAGTTACTGCCCGAGGTCACCGACTCTCTCGTCGTGGATACCTCGACCTCCTCGGGCGAGGGAGACCTGCTGTTGTTCGTCGTTCTCGCCGACGGTGCCGACCTGACCGACGTCGAGCCGCGGCTGCGGTCGTTGATCCGTTCCGAGTTGTCCCCCCGGCACGTCCCCGGAGTGGTGGTCCCGGTCTCCGCGGTCCCGCGGACGCTCAACGGCAAGAAATGCGAGGTGCCGATCAAGCGGATCCTCGCCGGAGCCGAAGTGTCGTCCGTGGTCTCCATGGACGCCCTGGCCGACCCCACCGGATTCGACGCGTTCCTGTCCGCGGCGCGGGCAGCGGTCGGTCCCAGGGATCGTGAGTGACGGCAGGATGCGCCGCCCACCCGCCGACGAAACGCATATTGCGCTTGCAAAGCCCGGGTGGCGCCGCCCATCGACCACCCTGGAACGTTCACCTGAAACGGGAGGACATGACAAATGACTGTATTGATCACCGGAGGGACAGGGTTTGTCGGCGCCCACGTGGCGAGGCTCTTGATACAACAGCAAGAGAAAGACGTCACCATCTTTGATATCAATCCATCCACCAAATTCATCGACGACATCGTAGAGCAGG
This sequence comes from Nakamurella sp., assembly GCA_035633315.1. GTDB lineage: Bacteria > Actinomycetota > Actinomycetes > Mycobacteriales > Nakamurellaceae > Nakamurella. The sequence goes on from DASQFG010000470.1 coordinate 4,164, forward strand.
TCACGGTCGTCCGCGGTGACCTTGGCAACTTCAGTCATGTTCTCAATGTCGTGTCCTCCTGCAGACCGAAGACCATCTTTCACCTGGGCGGCATGCTTTCCGTGCCATCCGACGCGGATCATGCAGCATCGTTCCGGTCGAACGCCATGGGAACGTTCCACATCTTGGAAGCGGCCCGACTTTTCGGCGTTGAGCAGGTCATCTTCAGCAGTACCCTTGCCACTTATGGTCTCGATCTGGACGAGGGAATCGCCGTCGATGACTACTCTCTCCAACGGCCGCAACTGTTCTACGGCGTCACGAAAGTCTTCAGCGAATTGATGGGTCAATTCTACCGAAGAAAGTTCGGCCTCGATTTCCGCGGTGTCCGCTACCCATCGATCGTCGGCCCGGGTGTCAAGACCCCCGGGGTCGTGCAGTACACGTCCTGGATGATCGAGGACTGCATCAAAGGTAAACCTTTCACCGCGCATGTTTCTCCTGATACCAGAACGCCCGTCATGTATTTCAAGGACGCCGCACTCTCTGTGGTCGAGTTGGCCCGCGCTCCGAGAGAATCCATAAGGATGGTCAATTACCTTGTTGCCGGGGCAAAGCCGGTGGCGACAGCCGGTGAGCTCGCCGAGGTTATCAGGAAACGAATCCCTGGGGCCAAGATTGATTTTGAGCCCGATATGGGCATGCAGAAGATACTGAACAAACTCCTTCATCCTATTGACGACAGCGTCGCACAAGAGGAATGGGGTTGGGAAGCCGAATATGGTCAGGAGGAGATAGTCGACGATTTTATTGCCGAGATGAGGAGCAACCCGCAAAGATATTCGTGAGATGGTGCCGCAGGAGTGCCGCAGGAGGGTCGAGGATCGTAGAGGCATTTGGCGTATCCGCCCGGGTGGTGCGGCCCCGTTGGCCGTATTCGTCCGCCGGGAAGCGTGACGTGGGGGCGCTCGTTGCGGGTGTTCCAATCCGCTGCGCGGCGCAGGTGATCGGGGGTCAGGCGGGCACGCTCGCCCAGGTAGGACATCGGGAGCTCACGGGTCGCTGGAGCGGTGCTGGCTCGACGGAGTTGTCCGAACCGGAGTTGTTCCTCGACCCAGTCGTGGGGTGTCGGCCGCCACTGCCCTCGGGGTGTCATGACGTCCCTCCACCGCCCGCCGGTCCCAGCATCACCTCCGGTCTTACCCCGAGCGGCCGCGCGGGCACGGGGGTGAGGACCGCGGTGTGCGGTCGGATCGATGGTCGGAGGGAACGATTGCGCCTGCCCGCGTCCGGTGAATCACCTGACAGACATGGATTCCGGTGGTCGAGGCGCCCTTCCGTGGCCGGCGGCCCAACTCACGACCCTGCTCACGCAGAGTCACGCCTATGGGACGAAAGGTGACAGAACCTCCCGAACGTGGCACAGTCGGATGTAGGTGCGCGATTGCCACCCGAACGATCGGGCGTACGGCCCAACCCGTGTCCACGAAAGTGGTCTGCCGTGTCCGGGTAACTGGCCGAGGAGAGGCACCGCATCCACATGCTCCAGCGAACCGCTCCGGCCGCGATCGATGCGCCGGCCTGGTTGGTGCTCCGCAGGACCCGGTCCGGCTGGGCACTGCGGTGACGGCCGAACACCGGCGGGAGCGCGACGCCCGGCACCATGATGCCGCGGCTATCCGGGACGTGTGGCAGGTCCTGGCCTGGGCCAGAACCGACGATGCCCCCCGGGCATTGGCCGCTGCGCAGGGCGAGGTGTTCCGGCGGTACCAGCCGATGGCCCGCACCCTGGCCAACCGCCAGGACGCGGGCGGCCGGCCGGTGGATCCGGCGAATGCCGAACGGGCCGCCGAACTCGGGCTGGCCCAGGCGGTGCTGGGTTGGCGGCGCCCGGACGGCGACGGTTTCGAGTTGTTCGCGGGCATCGCCATCGCAACGCAGCTGGACCGCCTGCCCGTGGCGAACACCGGCGACGGCCTCGGCCACAGCCAGCCGGGTCGGTGGCCCCCGGTGACGAACCGTCACCGGGCCGGGGCTAGGGACAGTCGTTTCTCCGCCCGCTCCCCGGGCGCGCCGATTCACCGCGCCCGGGGAGGGTATCCGTTCAAGGGAAGGTATCGATGAGCGATCCGCGAACGTTCGTGGCCGTGGGTGACCGTAATTCCGCGCGCCCGCTGTCCACCTCCACCGCGGCCGTGCCGCTGGTCGGGCGGGTTGTCGACGTCGCGAGAGATGTCATGACCCGCGATCCGGATCGGGTCGCGTGCACCGACACCCTGCTGGAGGTTGCGCGCAGGATGCGGAACCTGCTGGTGGCGTTTCTGCCGGTCTGCGACGAGCGCGGTGACCTGCGGGGAATCGTCGCCCTGCGGGATGTGCAGCGGGTTATCGGGGCGGGCGACCCCACCGGCGCCACCGCGTCCTGTCTCGCGCGGGAGCCGGCGGTGACCATCGGGGTGGATGACTCGGTTGACCACGCGCGGGGCCTGATGGTCGAGCAGCGGCTGTGGCTGCTGCCGGTGCTGGACGGGCGCCGGCTGGTCGGCGTCATCCGCTACATCGCCGCCACCGACTGGACGACCCCCGCCTTCCGCGGAAGGAACACCCACCGCGCGCC
>DASQFG010000471.1:0-3212 GCA_035633315.1 Nakamurella sp.
GCAGTGCGGACAACGCAACGAGCCGGGTGTGCAGTTCTGCGTGAATTGCCAGGCGTTCCTTCCGTGGTACGACACCCAGGAGGCGGATCTGTCCGCGGCGGTGAGCGCTGCGACGGTCGGTGCCGACCCGACACCCACGCCGACCACGCCCACCACCCCGGCTACCCCGGCCACCGGCGGCGCGGCGGCCCCCGCCGTGCCCGCCGACCCGGTGCCGGTCGCGCCGGCACCGCCCGGACCGGGCGCGGACAACAGCGAGGCGCGGTCGTCCCTGCAGATCGCGGTCGAACCGGCGGCGGTGGTCGTCACCCCCGGGGGCGATCCGGAGGCCATCGAGGTCCGGGTGCACAACCTGTCCCCGATCGTCGACGCGTATGTCGTCGAGATCGTGGAACCGCCGGAATGGTTGACGACCTCCACCGCCGAGGTCCGGCTGTTGCCCACCACGAACGACCTGGCCCGGGTGACGCTGTCCATCGCGGCGGGCGTGTTGGTGCCGGCCGGGGCGGTCGATCTGCGGATCAGGGTCCGATCGCAGGCGCATCCGGAGATCTGGGTGACCGAGCCCGTCGAGGTCACCGTCCCGGCGATCGAGGCACCACTCGGATTGCGGCTGGAACCGAGCATGGTCCGGGCGAAGGACTCCGAACCGGGTCGGCTGCAGGCGACCGTCGACAACAAGGGGAGCAACCAGCGGCGTCGCGTCACCCTGTCCGGTCGCGATCTGGAAGGCGTGGTCCGATTCACCTTTTCCCCGTCGGTGCTCGACCTGGAGCCGGGTCAGTCCGCGACCGCGCAACTGCAGGTGCAGGCTCCGAAACCCGAAGCGGGGCAACAGATCACCCGGCAGCTCACGGTCGTCGCAGCTGACGGAAGCTCGGAGGTCGAGGCCACGGCGACCTTCGTTCAGGTCGCCGCGGCGGACACCCCGTTGGCCCTTCGACTGGAGCCCACGCTGCTGCGGGTGCGGGACAGCGACAGCGGAACGCTCGAGGCGGTGCTGGACAACAGGCGGGGAACCCGCACCAGGCGGGTGTTCCTGTCCGGACGTGATCCCGAGGGCGCGGTGACATTCACCTTCTCACCACCGTCGGTGGATGTGTTCGCCGCCGAGAGCGTGATGGCGCGGGTCCGGCTCGCGGCGCCGCCACCGGAGGCGGGCAAGGAGGCGACACGAACGGTGACCGTGCTCGCCACCTCGGACGGCAGCGCGGACATCGAGGCGACGGCGACCTTCGTGCAGGCGACCTCGGCGGTCGCGCCACTGCTGGTGCAGCTGGATCCGACGGTGGTGCGGGTCCGGGACAGCGTGTCGGGAACCTTCGAGGCGATCATCGACAACCGGGGCGGCCGCCGGGTCCGGCGGGTGTCGCTCTCCGGACGCGACCCGGAACGGTTGGTGCGCTTCACCTTCACCCCGCCCTCGCTGGATGTGCTGCCCGACACGATCGGCCGGGCCCGGATCGTGGTGCAGGCCCCCCCGCCCGACCCGGGGCAGGAGTCGACCAGGCAGTTGACGATTTCGGCGACGGACGGCGGGGCGCCCGTCGAGATCACCGGCACCTTCGTGCAGACGACGTCGGTGTCCGCTCCGGTCGTGGTCAAGCTCGAACCGAGCCTGGTCCGGGTGCGGGACAGCCCCGTCGGGCAGTTCCAGGTCATCGCCGACAACCGGCAGGGCATCCGGGGCAGACGCGTCACCCTGGCCGGGTCCGATCCCGAAAGGGCGGTGGGATTCTCGTTCTGGCCTCCGGTGCTGGAGATCGGCCCCGGCGAGATCGGCCGGGCGACCGCCAGGATCGAGGCCCACCCGCCCGAGCCGGGCGCCGAGTCAACCCGGCAGTTCGTGCTGACCGCCTCCGACGGCGAGCGGGACATCGACACCAGTGGCACGTTCGTGCAGACGACGACCCCGCCGCCGCCGGACCAGCCGCTGGTGCTGCGGCTCGACCCGAGCGTGGTCCGGGTCCGCAATCGCGGAACCGGTGCACTGGCCGCTGTTGCCGACAACAGGGGCGGCGGCCGTCCCCGCCGGGTCTACTTCACCGGGCACGACCCGGAGCGCGTCATCCGATTCGCCTTCACCCCAGCGTTTCTGGACCTCGCGCCGGGGCAGGTGGGCAGCGCGCAGGCCCGGATCTCCGCGCCGCGGCCGGACGGCGGTGCGGAGTCGACCCGGCCGTTCACGGTGGTGGCGTCCGACGGCGAACGCGACACCGAGGCATCTGGCAGCTTCGTCCAGGAACAGGCCGACCGCCGACCGATGTGGCGCATTCTGCTCACCGTGCTGGGCGGCCTGATGATGATCGGCGGCGTCTTCCTGGCGTGGAACGTCGGCGCGAACCTCGACCTGCGGGGCTTCGGCGCCCCGATCGGTGACGAGATCACCGGGCTGGAATGGAACCTGCCCGCGGTCGACGTCGGGTCCGACACCTTCATCGACCGGCAATTGTTCCTTGACCTGCCGGACCAACTCGATCCGCTGGTATCGGCCGGTTCGCTGATCATCCTGCTCGCGGTGATCGCCATGCTCGGATTGACCGGGCCCAAGGGCCGCCTCACCCGGCTGGCGGCGCTGGTGGCTGCGGTCTTCCTGGCCGCGTTCCTGATCGGGGTGTCGCTGGTACCGAACACCGGCCGCATTGCGCCGGGGGTGATCCTGGTCTTCGGCGGCTGTGCCGTCGCGTTCGTCGGCGGACTGCTGGCCAAACCCCGCTGAGCCCGCCGGGTGCCTCGGCCGCGGCGCGGTGCCCGATCGGGCAACCGAGACCTCCCCTGCGGGCGACCCTAATCCACTGCCGGACCACCGACGGAAGTGGGACGATCGGAAGGTCCCGACCGGAAGGACATGCCGATGCATACCCACGATCACGACGCCGACGACACCTCGCTGCGCCCCAAGGCGGCACGTCTGGATTCGCGTCCACCCGCCCATCTCCTGCAGGCGGCGGCCGCCGGGCGAGCCGATGTCCTGGACGGAGCCGGCATCCTCGGGCTTCAGCGCGCGGTCGGCAACAGCGGTGTCGGCGCCATGCTCGAGGAGGACAGATCCCCGGTCCACGACGTGGTGGACTCTGGCGGTGGCAGTCCGCTGGCTTCGGACGTCCGGGACGAGATGCAGGCCCGGCTGGGCCACGACTTCGGTGACGTCAAGGTGCACAACGACTCTCAGGCCCATGAGTCCGCCCGATCGGTCAACGCCCACGCCTACA
>DASQFG010000472.1:0-2454 GCA_035633315.1 Nakamurella sp.
CGGCGCGGCGGACGGTCCGTCACCGGCCGATCACCCGGCGCCCGATCGATCGCTCATCCGGCCATCATCGAACAGCAGCAGGCCGTCAGCGACCCGGCCGCCGTCCCGCCAGCAATCGCTGCTTGAGACTCTGCAGGTGCCGCCTGCTGACCGGGAGATCGGCCATCACCGGCTGCCCGCTCACCCGGATGCGATACCCGCTGTCCACCGCCCGCAGCTCGACGATCCGGTTCAACGCGACCAGGTAGCCGCGGTGCACCCGGACGAACCCGGCCGGTTCCCACTCGGCCTGTAACACCGCCAACGGGGTGCGGAGCAGATGGCTGCCGCCGCCGGCCATGTGCAGCCGCGCGTAGTCGCCCTGCGCCTCCGCCCAGCACACCGCGGCGCGGGGCAGGATCCTGGTGGTCCCGGCCAGGTCGACGGCGATCATCTTCTGCTGCGGAGGGTCGACCGGCGCGGGCAGGCCCTGGGCCGGACCGCGCGCCTGCTGGCCGTTGGCGGCATCCCGGGCAGCGCACAGCCGGGTCACCGCCTCTGCCAACCGCACCTCCCGCACAGGCTTGAGCAGGTAGTCGACGGCGCCGATCTCGTACGCCTCGACCGCCCTGTCGTCATGGGCGGACAGGAATGCGACCACCGGTGGCCTGGGCAGGTTGGCGATCACCCGAGCCAGGTCGACGCCGTCCCATCCGGGCATCGCGATGTCCAGCAGGACCGCCTCCGGAATCGGGTTGTTCGAGTTCGGCTGCAGCAGGCGAAGCGCGTCGGCGGCATCGCGAGCGCTCAGCACCGTAGCTACCCGCGGGTCGCCGCGCAGCAGGTAGGTCACCTCGTCCAGCGCCGGCGCCTCGTCGTCGACGGCCAGCACGACCAGGCCGGCAATACCGGACGGGGCGACCGGATTGCCTCGAAGGGCTTGTACCCGCGATTCCGTTGCCGTCATGTCACATCGATCCGATCATTCGGTGGACATTTGCCGGTCGACCCTGCCGTCGACCGTATCCCTGTGCGTTTCCATCGGAACATGCGGTTGTCCACATTGCACTGGGTCGAAAGGCACATATAGCGGGCCGAAACGCCACATCTGGGGACGGTCGCCGGGCCGGGCGTGATCACCGGCGGAGGGTGCCCGCGGTGCGACGCTCCGGAATTCGCTGCGGCGGCTCGGGCAGGACCTAAGGCTCTGGATTCCCGTGCCGGCCGGTGTTTGCCTGGACGGGCGACCCACTCCGGTGAAGGACCCGATGACCGCAACCACACCGCCCAGCCTTCCGACCATTCCGACCGCGTCGACCACAGGGTCACCGTTCACCCGGTGGGTGCGCGCCCATCGGCTGCTGACGTTCGCCGTAGTGGCGTACGGGCTGTCCTGGGCCTACTGGGTACCGCTGGTGCTGACCGGGCAGATCGTCCGGCTGGGCTCGGCCGTCTCCCAGTTCCCCGCCCTGCTGGGCCCGATGATCGCCGCGTTCGCCGTCACGGCGGTGGTCGAAGGCCGAGCCGGCGTCCGCGACCTGGCGGCCCGCATGGTTCGGTGGCGGGTTCCGGCGCGCTGGTGGATCGTCGCCATCGGCAGCCCGCTGGCGCTGCTGGCAGTGGCCGTCGCCGTCACGGCGGTGGTGTCCGGGGCGCCGGACCTGGCGGATTTCGGAAGGATGGCCGGGCTGCCCGAGTGGGGAGTGCTGTTCGTCTGGGTGATGTTCGTGGTGGTCAACGGTCTCGGCGAGGAAACCGGCTGGCGCGGGTTCGCGCTGCCCGCGCTGCGCGAACGCCACGGGCTGGTCGGGGCGGCCCTGCTGCTGGTCCCGATCTGGGCCGGCTGGCACCTTCCGTTGTTCTTCCTGTTGCAGAACTACCGCGACCTCGGCCCGGTCGGCGTCCCCGGATTCCTGATCGGGATGGCCTGCGGGTCGGTCCTGCTCGCTTGGCTGTATGAATCCGCGAGCAGCAGCATCCTGATCGTCGCGGTCTGGCACGGCACCTACAACCTCGCCTCGGCCACCGCAGGCGCGAACGGCATCGTCGCAGCGATCGTCAGCACCGGCGTGATGATCATCGCCGTGGTACTCGCGTGGCTCTGCCGGGGACGCGGACCGACAGGCCGTGCGGTCCGCGGGACCGGCTGATCGTCGCGCCGGCACCGCAGCGCACGTGCAGCCCTCGGCTCCGAGCGGGACGTTTCGCGACAGTTCTCGACTCCGTGGCTCCTGGTTCCCAGGATCTCAACGGCGTCAGGTATCGGGTCCGGCGAGGTAGTAGCCGGCGATATCGGCGATCAGGTGAACCGTGCCCCCGCTGCCGTCGAACAACCTGATACCGCCGTTGGCCCCGACCGGCACCACCACCAGGTTCGGGATGGTCTGCCCGGCCACGAAATTCAAGTTCGACGTAGTCGGCCGATCGGCGCCGTCGGCATAGGCGGTGATGTACCCGCCCTGCGTCGGCGACGTG
>DASQFG010000473.1:0-6572 GCA_035633315.1 Nakamurella sp.
TCAGCGCAGCGGCTATGTCAGCGCGATGCGCAAGGCCAACACCGGGGTGTACGGCTCCTGGTGAGTCGCTGACGAGCGGCGGTTTTCCCCGTCGAACAGGCAACTAACAGCTGGCGATGGTCCATGACGCGCGCATGGCTCAGCGGTCCTTGGGTCATCGGCCCCGCTCAGCGCCGGTTTTGCGCACTCGGCTCCGGCATATGTTGGCGCCCAGTCCACAAGAGCGGCGTTGAGTGAGGCGCCGACACCGCCGGAGGCGGCAGGTCCGGCGCGACCGCGGCACAGCGGTCAGCCACGGCTCGGTCAAATGACCTCGGCCGCCGGACTGAGGGGCTGGCCGGGCACCGGATCGGGCCCGTCGGCGCTGGTAACGGTATCCACCGGAGCCGGCACTTCAAGGGTGACTGGTGAGTGCAATCGCCGTTGAAGGGTGACTGGTGCAATCGCCGTTGAAATGACCGGAAAGATCGGGTCGGAGGTCTATCCGCTGCCGAGCTGTTGGCTGTTGCGGCGGTCCCGGTTCGGTGGGCGGTGCTGGCACACCCCCTGTCGGCGGGTGGCTGCACCGTCGAGGAGCCCGTCGCCATCACAGCGCTCCGGCGCCTCGGCCACGCCGCGCCGGACGCCACTCATCGCCTGCCGGTCGGCTCGGTTCACCAGCGCGGCACGTGGGCAATAACCCGAGCGGCCTCAGCGGCGGGCAAACCGTTTGTGCGATAGAGACTCTCACCCCACCGGCGTGGCCGGGGCCCGGCTGCTCAGCACGTCGGCCAGCGAGTCCAGTGCGCCGGGAATCAGGGTGAAATACGCCCAGACCCCGCGTTTGTCGCGGTGCAGCAGACCGGCGTCGACGAGCACCTTGAGATGGTGCGACACCGTCGGCTGGCTGAGCCCGAGCGGTTCGGTGAGGTCGCAGACGCAGGCCTCGCCGCCGTCGTGGGCTGCGATCAACGACAGCAGCCGGAGCCGGGCCGGGTCGGCGATGGCCTTCAGGGTCTGGGCGAGATCCGTTGCCGCGTCGGCGCTGAGCGGCTCGCGGACCAGCGGCGCACAGCACACGACGTCGGAACGGCGCTCGGTCAAGGGCAGGGCCACGCGCGTCATGACACCAGTATGCCTGACGTATTGACAGGCGTCGATGGGTGGTCCATGCTCAAGACATTGATGTTTGTCTATATGAAAGGAATCGTCATGACGACTTCAGGCCAGGACGTCCGCGAGCAGGTTCGGGACCGGTACGCCGCGGCGGCGCTCGCCGTGGTATCTGGATCAGTAGCTGGATCTGTCTCCGGATCTGTGTCCGGATCGGCCGCCAGTTGTTGCGGCGCGTCGGACGGCGCTCAGACGAGTTGTTGCGGCCCGTCGGACGCGGTGAGCGCGATCAGCGACACGGACGAGGCGGAGATCTTCGGCGCCGCCCTGTACCGCCCCGGAGAGACCGACGGGCTCCCCGAGGAAGCGGTGCTGGCCTCGCTGGGTTGCGGGAATCCGCTGGCCGTGGCCGACCTGCGCCCGGGGGAGAGGGTCCTGGATCTCGGCTCCGGCGGCGGCATCGATGTGCTGCTCTCGGCGCGCCGGGTCGGCCCGTCCGGGTTCGCCTACGGCCTGGACATGACCGACGAGATGCTCCAGCTGGCCAGGTCCAACGCGGCGAAGGCCGGTGCGGAGAACGTGGAGTTCATGAAGGGCCAGATCGAGGACGTCCCGCTTCCCGACTCGTCGATCGACGTGGTGATCTCGAACTGCGTGATCAACCTGTCGACCGACAAGCCCGCGGTGCTCGCGGAGATGTTCCGGGTACTGACCCCGGGCGGCCGATTGGGGATCTCCGACGTCGTCGCCGAGGATGGCCTGTCCGCCGCGGAGCGGGCCGAGCGTGGTTCGTACGTCGGCTGCATCGCCGGTGCGCTGTCCCGTTCGGAGTACCTGGACGGAATGACGGCCGCAGGCTTTGTCGATCCGGAAGTGGTGTTCACCCACGAGGCAGCGCCGGGGATGCACGGGGCGATCGTCCGCGCCACCAAGCCAGCAATTGTCACCGAGGGAGTGTCCAACTGATCCGTCGCCGGCCGACGCGGTCGGTGGCTTTGCCCCAGTTGTAGGTGATGAACGTCTATCAGTGGGTGAAGGCGGCGTTCGCCGATCCCGCGAGGGTGACAGTGTGCGATTCGTGCTCCTCGGTCTGGGTGTGCGAGATCGCCTGCCGGGCCGAGGGCGCACGTGACCGGGCGGAGGGCAGGTACCTCACCGTCACAGGGCCGTTGCGGTAGCCGCTGTATGCCGCTTCAGCCCGTCCAGCAGTCCCCTGACCCGGCGTTCGATGTCGTCGCGGACAGGCCGCACACCTGCGACGTCCCACCCTGCGGGATCGTTCAGGACCCATTCCTCGTAGCGCTTCCCTGGGAAGATCGGGCAGGCATAGCCAGCCGGGTCGCCGCGGTGCGCAACGGAAACGACTGGTCGATGCTGATCGTATTCCAGGTCGGGTGCGGTGCTCATGCTCCGTGGCCCCCCCTATGCGAGACGAGTGGAATCAGGACTGGTCGGCGTGCCCGGACCGCGCCGTGACGTTCGCGGCGAGCCGTTCGACGCGGCGGGTGATGTCGGCAAAGGCGGCCTCGAACGCCTCGTCGGTGTCCACCCGGACGGGGTCCGGGATCGACCAATGCAACCGCTGCCGGTCGGTGCCGAGTTCCTCGTGCACGTTGTCACACACCGCGACCACTAGGTCGCCTTGGCGCAGGACATGTCCGATACCAACGGGTTTCGCCCGGCCAAGCCGCAAGCCGTGGCGTCGGCCCGTGCTGGCGGCCCGGGGGTGCACCCTCGCCGCCGGGTGGGTGCCGGCGGATGCGGCCGGCACCGCGCTGATCGCGTTCCAGCGTGCCGCCGCCAGCTGGGACCGCGCGGAGTTCGCGGTGCACACGAACACCACCCGCGGCACCACCCCGCCCATCTGTGCCCACCGACCGTCCAGGCCGGCGTGGGCCGCGGCCCACACCGTCTGATCGTCCAGGCAGAGCTGAACGTAGCTGCGCCTCCGGTCGCCTTCGGACCGGACCCTGCGGATCACGCCGGCGTCCTGGAGAACCTTCAGGTGGTGCGCGAGCAAATTGCTGCCCAATCCGGCGGCCTCGGCCAGCTCGCCGGGCGAGGCATCGCCGGGGACCAGGCGGTCGACGATCGCCAACCTCACCGGCTCAGCCAAGGCCGCGTGCACGGCGGCCCGTCGGTTCACCGATACCATCAACTTGCCTCCACTACTATTGAGTCAAGCATTGTTGAGATACAGCAGGAGCGTCAAGGCCCACCGGTCGACGTCCCACGAACCAGGAGCGACAATGTCCGACAGACCCGCGGTGCTGTTCGTCTGCGTCCACAACGCCGGCCGCTCCCAGATGGCCGCCGGCTATCTCGCCAGCCTCGGCCAGGGCGGGATCGAGGTCAGGTCCGCCGGGTCCGTGCCCGGTACCCAGGTCAACCCCGTCGCCGTCGAGGCGATGGCGGAAGAGGGCATCGACATCTCCACCCAGACACCGAAGATCCTGACCACGGAATCGGTGCAGGCCTCCGACGTCGTCATCACCATGGGGTGTGGCGATGCCTGCCCGATCTTCCCCGGGAAGCGTTACGAGGACTGGGAACTGGAGGACCCAGCCGGCCAAGGCATCGACGTGGTCCGCCGGGTCCGGGACGACATCCGCGGCCGCGTCGAAGCACTCGTCGCCGAACTGCTGCCTGCCGAGGCGTGATGGCCGTTTCCTGCTGACCGCGTCAGGGTGACCCGGATCTCCTTCCGTCTGATACCCCGCGGGGTATGATGAACGCAGTGTCACAGGTCCGAGCGGCAATCGGGCACCTGATGTTCGTTCGGCGGCGAAGTCAGGACCTTGGGCACTGGCAGCTTGTCGTCCGCGCTTCCTACCGTCATGACAAGGCTGTCATCGCGGGTCGGGGAGAAGAGGCTGTCGTGAAGAGGCTGTCGTGAAGAGACTGCTGGTGCTCGGTGGTGGGACGGCCGGCACCATGATCGTCAACAAAATGCGCCACCGGCTTGATGTGAGCCAGTGGCAGATCACCCTGGTGGACCGCGACAACGCCCATCACTACCAGCCCGGGTACCTGTTCCTGCCGTTCGGCGACTACACCGCCGAGCAGGTGACCAAGTCGCGAAAGGCCTTCGTTGCCGACGGCGTGAACTTCGTGCTCGCCGAGGTGGACCGGATCGACGCGGAGGCCGGCGTCGTGTCGCTGACCGACGGCAGGACCCTGTCCTACGACTACCTGGTGATCGCGTCGGGCGTCTCGCCGCGGCCGGATCAGACACCTGGAATGCTGGGTTCGCAGTGGCGTCGCAGCATTTTCGACTTCTACACCCTCGACGGAGCTCAGGCGCTCGCCAGGGCCCTCGCAGAATTCGACGGCGGACGCGTCGTCGTGCACATCACCGATCTGCCCATCAAGTGCCCGGTTGCGCCGCTGGAGTTCACCTTCCTGGCGGATGCCTACTTCCGCCAACGCGGGATCCGGACCAAGGTCGACCTGGTCTACGTCACCCCGTTGTCCGGTGCGTTCACCAAACCGGTCGCCTCCGCCCGGTTGGGCGGGATGCTGGACGAGCGGAAGGTCCTCATGGAGGCCGACTTCCTCGTTGAACACATCGACCCGGAGGCGAAAAAGCTTGTCTCCTATGACGAACGCGAGATCCCCTTCGACCTGCTGGTGACGGTGCCGTTGAACATGGGGGCGGAGTTCGTGCAGCGCTCCGGTCTCGGCGACGAGCTCAACCTGGTGCCGGTGGACAAGAACACCATGCTGTCCAAGGCTTATCGCAACATCTTCGCGGTCGGCGACGCCTCCGACCTCCCGACCTCGAAGGCCGGTTCGGTCGCGCATTTTTCGGCCGAAGTGTTCTGCGACAACTTCGGCGACTACATCGACGGCAAACCGCTCACCGAATCGTTCGACGGGCACGCCAATTGCTTCATCGAATCCGGTGACGGCCGAGGAATGCTCATCGACTTCAACTACGATACCGAGCCGTTGACCGGAAAGTATCCGCTGCCGGTGGTCGGGCCGTTCAGCCTGCTGGAGGAGACCCGCGCCAACCACCTGGGGAAGCTGGCCTTTCGGTGGATGTACTGGAACGTGCTGCTGCCAGGGCGACCGATCCCGCTGCCGTCCCACATGTCCATGGTCGGAAAGCACACCGAGAACTAGGAGACATCATGCCTGTCACCACGCTGGACGGCCGCCAGATCCACGTCAACGACGAGGGTTTCCTCACCAATTCCGCGGAATGGGACGACGAACTGGCGGGCACGCTGGCCGCACAGATCGGGATCCAGCTCACCGACGCGCACTGGAAGGCCATCCGGTTCCTTCGCGAGGATTTCGCGGTCAAGGGTGAAACTCCGGCCATCCGCCGGGTGTCGATCGCCGGGGGAATTCCGGTGAAGGAACTCTTCACCCTGTTCCCGCAGAAACCGGCGAAAAAGATGGCCTACGTCGCAGGCCTGCCCAAGCCGAAGGGCTGTGTCTGACGAACGAACGTCCAGATACCCCGAAGAAGAACGGAAAGAGAAGACCATGACTGCCATCGATATTCCCGCCACCGCTGCGGACGCCGCTCCGATCGAGGCCCCCGCGATCGTGCCGCAGTTCGACACCGAGGACAACGGCCGCAAGCTCGCCATCATCTGTTCCAAGGGGACGCTGGACATGGCCTACCCGGGCCTGGTGCTGGCGAACGCGGCCCTCGGTGAAGGCATCGAGACCCATCTGTTCTTCACGTTCTGGGGTTTCGAGATCATCAACAAGAAGACCATGAACGACCTGAAGTTCACCCTGCTCGGCAATCCCGCCACCCACATGCCGCAGGGTCTGGGTGGGTTGCCGTGGATGACGTCGATGGCGACCGCCAAGATGAAGAGGTCGATCGCCGAGGTCGGTGTGCCGGAGATCCCCGATTTCCTCGAGCAGATCGTGGCCTCGGGTGGTCACCTCTGGGCGTGCCGGATGTCCGCCGATATGAACCACCTGACCAAGGACGACCTGTACGACGAGGTCGAGGACATCATCAGCGCCACCGACTTCATCGAGAAAACCGAAGGGGCGCAACTACTGTTCATCTAGCGGTTGCCGAGCACCAGATAGCGATGCCCACAGCGGGCGCGGCGGGTTGGCCGAGAGGCGAGGCAGCGGCCTGCAAACCCGCCAACACCGGTTCGAATCCGGTACCCGCCTCCAACGTTCACCGCGGAACTCTGTCGGGCTGGTAAGGATCGGTCACCGGCCGACCCGACCAGGCAGCGGCGAGACTGGTCGCCGGGTCGATCGGACCATGCGCAGCCCCCGCGCCGGACAGGGCCCTTCAGATGAAGAACGCGCCGTTGGATTCGTTGGCCTCACCGAAGAACATGGCGGCCCCACCGAGTTCGACGCCGTCGATCAGGTCGTCGTGGGCGATGCCGAGCAGGTCCATGGTCATCGTGCAGGCGATCAGCCGCACCCCGGTCTGCTGCGCCGAGGAGATCAGTTCGGGCAGGCTCGGCACGTGGTGGTCCTTCATG
>DASQFG010000474.1:0-4735 GCA_035633315.1 Nakamurella sp.
CCGACGGCCATCACGTCGTTGACCGCGAACACCGCCTCCACCTCGATCTCCCGGTCGAGCAGCTCCGTCATCGCCACGTACCCGCCGTCTCGGGTGAACTGGGCCTCGATGACGTTCTCCTCCGGCAGCTCCAGCCCGGCGTCGGACAGGCCCTGCCGGAAGCCGTTCAGCCGATCCTCCGAGGTGATCATCGACTCCGGCCCGGCGAGCACGGCGAACCGCCGGTAGCCCAACGACACCAGGGCTCGCGCCAAACGCTGTGCGCTGCCCGCGTTGTCGATCACAATGGTGTTCACCGGCAGCAGGTGCTGGCCGATCACCGCGACGTGCCCGCCACCGACGGAATAGCCGATCAACTCATCGGCCAGGCTCCCGGCGTCACCGGGATCGGAGGACCGCGACCCGGCCAGGATGATCGCCCTGGCGCGCTGCCGTCGCAGCGCCTCCACGTGACGGATCTCGGTCAGCGGGTCGGACAGCGTGGACCCGATGGTGACGATCAGGTCCCGCTCGTTGGCGGCGGCCATCACCCCGGAGGCGATGGCCGCCGCGGCCGGGTCGGCGATGTCGTGCACGACGAGCCCGACCGTGGTGGTCGTCCCGCGGACGATGGCCCGGGCGTTGGCGTTGGGGGAGTAGTTCAGCTCGGCCGCGGCGGCACGCACCCTGGCCCGCAGTTCGGGTCCGACGGTCCGACCCTGCGAACCGTGCAGGGCACGCGACGCGGTGGCCAGCGAGACGCCCGCCCAGCGGGCGACATCGGCCAGCGTGACCTGCTCGGACACGGCTCGCCTCCTCGCCCCGGCTGAGCCGTCCGCGCGGTGATTCCCTGGGACCCAGCGTCAAGAACGGAGCCTATCGGCCGGACATGGCCCGCCGGTCCTCGCCGATCGCGCTGGTCCGGGCGGGCCGCGGCCTTCCGTAGGATGGTCGCTCGTGCTCGTGCTCGCCCTGGACACCTCGACGCCGACCGTCACGGCGGGAGTCGTGCGCCTTCGGCAACCCCGCCAGCTGCTCGACCCGGACGTCGACGTTCCGGCGGCTCACAGTCCCCGTCCTCGACCGCTCATTGTGCTGGCCGAGCGCACCGTGACCGACCCGTACGCGCACGCGGAGCGGCTGATGCCGCTGGCCCAGGCAGCACTGACCGACTGCGGGCACGGTCTGCCCGACCTGGACGCGATCGTGGTGGGGCTGGGACCCGGCCCGTTCACCGGGTTACGGGTGGGTATCGCGACGGCTGCCGCGCTGGGCGACGCGCTGGACGTCCCGGTCCACGGGGTGCCCAGCCACGACGCGTTGGCGCGCTGCGTGGGCCCGCTGACCGGCGACCTGGTGGTGGTCACCGACGCCCGGCGCCGCGAGGTCTATCTGTCCGCCTACCGTCGCGATGGTCGCCGGCTGTTCGGACCGCTGGTTGCGCGGCCGGCCGCGGTGCCGGGGCTGCTCGCCGAGCACGGGATGACACCCGCGCGGCTGGTCGGGCCGGGCGTGCCCCTGCTGGACGGCATCATCGATGTGGCCGCCACAATTCCGGGCGCGGTGCCGGCCGACCCGCTCAGCGGCGGCCTGGTCGAACGGGCCGGCGTCGCACTGCTGACCGGTGCGGTACCGGGTCCGCTCACCCCGCTGTACCTGCGCCGTCCCGACGCCACCGAGCCCGGCGCCCGACGATCGGTGCTCGGCCGATGACCGGCCAGCGGGCAGGCGGCGGGGGCGCCCCCGACACCGGACACCCAACCGGGTCCTTGAGGGGATCCGCGATCGCCCTGGAACCCCTTGACTGGTGGGACATTCCGGCCCTGGTCGAGCTGGAGGCGACGCTGTTCCCCGGTGATTCGCCGTGGAACGCGGAGATGTTCTGGTCCGAACTGGCCGCCGGGCATCACTATGTGGTGCACCGGGACGCGGCCGGTCTGATCGACGGCTACGCCGGGTTGATGGTCGTGGCGGACGAGGCCGAGGTGCAGACGATCGGGGTCCGGCCCGATGCTCAGGGCAGCGGCCTCGGGCGGGCGCTACTGCGTCACCTGCTGCAGGTCGCGGGGCCACGCCGGGTGCTGCTCGAGGTCCGCATCGACAATGTGAAAGCCCTTGCGCTGTATGCCTCGGAGGGCTTCGTCAGGCTAGGTATCCGGCGTCGCTACTACCAGCCCAGCGGCGCCGACGCCTACACGATGGCGTACCCCGGATGAGCACGCCCGGAGAGTCCGCCCGGATAAGTACGCACAGCCACCGCCCGGCCCGGCTTGGCCCGGGTGCGGTCGTTCTCGGGATCGAGTCCTCCTGTGACGAAACCGGCGCCGGCCTGGTCCGGATCACGGACGGCGCACCGGAATTGCTCGGCCAGTCGCTGGCCTCCAGCCAGGACGAGCACGCGCGATTCGGGGGAGTGGTGCCCGAGATCGCGTCGCGAGCGCACCTGGAGGCGATGACCGCGACGGTCCGGGCCGCGTTCGCCGACGCCGGGTTGCGGCACAGCGATGTGGACGCCGTCGCCGTCACCTGTGGTCCCGGCCTGGCCGGTGCGCTGCTGGTCGGGGTGGCCGCGGCCAAGGCCTACGCGGCGGCCTGGGATGTCCCGCTGTTCGGCGTCAACCACCTCGCCGGGCACGTCGCCGCGGACACCCTGGAGCACGGGCCGTTGCCGACACCCACGCTGGCACTGCTGGTTTCGGGCGGGCACACCCAGTTGCTGCGGGTCGACGACCTGGCCGGCGCGATCACCGAGATCGGCACCACGGTGGACGACGCGGCAGGCGAGGCCTACGACAAGGTGGCCCGGTTGCTCGGCCTCGGCTACCCGGGTGGTCCGGTCATCGATCGGCTTGCCGCCCAAGGGGATCCGGCCGCGATCCGTTTTCCGCGGGGGCTGACCGGCCCGCGTGACGCGCCGTACGACTTCTCATTCTCCGGACTGAAGACCGCGGTTGCCCGGCATGTCGAAACCCTCGAACGCGCCGACGATCCCGTCCCGGTGACCGATGTCTGCGCGTCGTTCCAGGAGGCGGTGGCCGACGTGCTGACCGCCAAAACCGTCCGCGCGGCCACCGATCTGGGAATCGGGACGGTGGTGGTCGCCGGCGGCGTGGCGGCCAACGGACGCCTCCGTGCGCTTGCTGAGGAGCGTTGCACCGCAGCGGGTCTGGAGCTGCGGGTGCCCAGACCCGGGCTGTGCACAGACAACGGCGCGATGATCGCCGCGGTCGGTGCGCACGTCGCGGCGGCGGGCGGTGAGCCGTCCGGGGAATTCCTGACCGGCAACCCGGGGCTGCCGGTGTCGGTCGTGCACGCACCCTGACTTGCTCACCGGGCGCATCGGCTCAGCCGACCGGATCGCGGTGCCTGGCCGGCAGGAAGGCCAGGACGGCAACGGCCGCAACACCTGTCGCGATCGCCGCGACCACCGATCCGGCGTTCAGACCGGACATGAAGGCCTGTTGGGTGCCGTCCAGGATGGCGGCTGCCTGCGCCGGCGGTGCCTGCCCGGCGACCGCGAACCCAGCCGTCACCGATTGGCTGGCGGCCTGCACGGTATCGGCCGGGAGCCCTGTGCCGCTGAGCGTATCGATGATGCGCGAGCCGTAGATCGAACTCATCACCGACCCGACGATGGCCACCCCGAGGGTGCCGCCGATCTCCCGGGTGGTGTCGTTCACCGCGGATCCCGCACCGGCCCGGCCGGCCGGCAGCGCGCCCATGATCGCCTCGGTGGCCGGGCCCGCCGTGAATGCCAGACCGGCGGCCATCAGCGCCATCGACGCCACGATCCGGCCCCAGTACGCGGAGTCCACGGACGACCCCGCCGCCAGCACGAAACCGGCGCTCATCAGCGCCAGGCCGCCGGCGATCACCGCGGTGCTGCCGAAGCGCTTCATCACCACGATGGCCACCGGGGACAGCGCACCGGTCACCACCGCGAACGGCAGCGTGGCCACGCCCGCCTCGAGAATGCCGTAGCCGCGGACGATCTGGAAGTACTGGGTGATCAGGAAGATGAAACCGAACAGCCCGAAGAAGGCGGCCGCGATCGCCCCGCTGGCCGCGGAGAACCGCGGGTTGGCGAACAGCGTGACGTCGAACAGCGGGTCCTTGCGGTGGATCTCCCACAGCACGAAGGCGGCCAGTAGCGCCAGGGCGCCTGCCAGGCCGCCGATGGTGACCGCCGATCCCCAGCCGTTCCCGGGTGCTTCGATGATCGTCCAGACCAGCAGTCCGATCCCGGCCATCGACCCGATCGCACCGATCGGATCAAACCGCCCGGGGTGCGGGTCGCGGGATTCGGTCAGCAGGAACCGGCCGGCCAGCAGGGCGACGGCCGCGGTCGGCACGTTCACCAGAAAGACCGCGTTCCAGCCGAAGTGCTCGACGAGCAGCCCGCCGCCGACCGGGCCGAGGGCCACCGACAGCCCGCTGATGCCGGACCAGATGCCGATGGCGGTGGCCCGTTCCCGGCGGTCGGTGAAGATCGACATCAGCAGGGCGAGGGTGGCCGGGTAGATCAGCGCGGCGCCGATGCCCATCGCGGCCCGGCCGGCGATCAATCCGCTCGTGCTGGTCGCGAAGGACGCGGCGACCGAGGTCAGGGCGAAGACGACCAGGCCGGCCTGCAGTATCCGGCGTCGGCCGAACCGGTCGCCCAGGTGGCCGGCGACCAGCAGCAGGGTGGCGAACACCAGGGTGTAGCCGTCGACGATCCATTGCAGGTCGCTGATGCCGGCCGACAGTTCGCGCC